>JADGPX010000052.1 GCA_017882215.1 Chitinophagaceae bacterium
CTGTCCTAAATGCGGGTCAGACCAACTAACAGCAAACAAAAAAGGCTTTAGTGGGAGAAAAGCCGTAGCTGGAGTGGTATTAACAGGAATTGCCGGCGGTGATTGACCAAGTAGAAAACCCAAAAGATAAAAAAATCTCCTAAAAAAAGGTACCAGAAATTTTTAATAAAGCCAGTTCCATAAGGAGTGACCAACACATTAATTTCTCTGCAGATGTTATATCTCATGAGCCTACTAAAGTAGAAAAGTCTGGGAACAACATATCTATCACAACAAGAATCAAAGTAAAGTTGACGCAGGTTGACGAAATAAAAGATGAGTATAAACCATGATATTATTTTTCACTCCCTACCTCCCTCACCAACTCCCCCTCATAACCCTTCTGCAATAAATAATCCTGTAGCTTTTTTTTCTTAATAAAAATATTGGTTTCTGCTTTCAACGTTTTTAATTTTTTCTCTGCAAGTTTTTGCAAGGTTTTTTTGTAATCACTTTCATTAATTTCTTTTAAAGCTTTTTTAATGCAATAATCACTTACCTGTTTTTGCTTTAAGGCATACTTTATTTTTATTCGCCCCCATTGGTTCATGCGGAATTTTCCTCCTGCATATTGTATGGCAAAGCGTTCTTCGTTAAGATAATTCTCTTCTATCAGTTGCGACATCAATTGTTCAACATCTTTTTTATACAAACCGAATGCGTACAGTTTTTCTTTTACTTCAGCGTGGCATCTTTCCTGGTAAGTACAATACTGTTTTATTTTTGGCAGCGCCTGTTCTTTTGAAAGCTTTGTATTCATTATGGTAAAAATACAATTCGCTTCCCTCTCTCCCGATAGCTATCGGGATGGAGAGGGATTCAAGGTGAGGTCAAATTTATTTTTATTATTTTGAATTCATTAACCGCAATCTTTTATCTTTGGTTTTCTAATATAACATTATATGAAGTTCATCGTTTCCTCATCTCAGTTACTAAAGCACCTGCAGCAGATAAGCGGCGTTATTAATGCCAATACGGTTTTGCCTATACTGGAAGATTTTTTGTTTGAGATTGATAAGAACAAGCTTACCGTAGTTGCCACTGACCTGGAGACCGTGATGAAAATACATCTTGACATTGAAGCGAAGGACAGCGGAAAGGTTTGCATCCCTTCAAAAATTTTGCTTGAGTCATTAAAGAATATTGCTGAGCAGCCGCTCACGTTTAATATTGATAAGAATTTCGGGATCGAGATCACAAGTGATAATGGTAAATACAAAGTGATGGGAGAAAATCCTGATAACTTTCCAAAAGAACCTGTAGCTGATGCCGCAACTTCTTTTACAATGCCTTCTTCTGCATTGGTTACGGCTATAAATAAAAGCCTGTTCGCTGTTAGCAATGATGACCTGAGACCAGCTATGACAGGGGTTTTCTTTGAGCTTGATAGCAACGGGATGACATGTGTTGCTACAGATGCCCACCGTTTGGTGCGGTTTAAAAGAACAGATGTAAGCTGTCCTAAAACGGATACTTTCATCGTTCCTAAAAAACCTTTGAATTTATTAAAAAGCGCTTTGCCATCAAATGATGATGAGCTGCAGATCTCTTATAACAGCAACCACCTTTTTGTAAAACATGGCGGTACCGAATTGGTTTGCCGGCTTATTGATGCAAGGTTTCCTGATTATAAAGTGGTGATACCGACAGATAACCCCTATAAACTTACAGTTAACAAAAATGATTTTCAAAGTGCATTGCGCCGCGTAAGTGTGTTCAGCAATAAAAGCACAAACCAGGTTGCGCTTAGCATAAGCGGAAGTGAATTGCAACTGGCAGCACAGGATGTTGATTTTAGTTTTGAAGGAAATGAACGGATGGCTTGTCAATACGATGGAGAAGATCTGCAGATAGCTTTTAATGCAAAATTTTTAATTGAAATGCTGAATGCTGCAGATACTGACGAGGTGGTTATTGAATTGAGCACTCCAACCAAAGCGGGAATTATTAAACCTACAGAAGTTAACGAAAATGAAGAGCTGCTGATGCTGGTAATGCCTTTGATGCTGAATAATTAACCCTCCTAAAAGCCCCCTCTAAATCTCCCCCGATAGGGGAGACTTTGTAATCCCCTTTAATTTTAAATCCTATAAGATTACGGAGGAGCCTAATTTACTTATTGACCATTGGCTTAATGACCTAATGACTTTAAATGGTATAATCAATAGTTTTGATGAACTTGCAGTACTAAAACTTTCTCTTATGATATTCATAATACTTGGTCTGATAATTTTTGGTGTAACCGGCATAATTATAAAAAATAATGTTGCGCTGCATCCTTATGGTAAAATCGGTCGCATTATTGGCGCCCTGTTTATTTTATTGGGAATAATTATTTCTTCTGTTGTGCAGATAGATGCCGGAGAAATTGGTGTAAAGGTTTTGTTCGGCAGTGTAAAAAATGATGTGCTCAGCAGTGGACTTCATTTTGTAAATCCTTTGTATGAAATTAAAAAGGTGGATGTAAAAACACAGAACTATACAATGAGCGGAGTGCAAGATGAAGGTAATAAATCCGGAGATGATGCAATTCGTGTTTTAGCAAGCGATGGACTGGAAGTAACCATTGACCTTACCGTTTTATACAGGGTGGTTGCTGATGATGCTCCAAAATTAATACAGCAAACAGGGCTTGATTTTAAAGATAAAATTGTACGGCCCATTACACGAACAAAAATCCGGGATAATGCTGTGTATTACCAGGCAGTTGAATTATTCAGCACAAAACGGGATGAATTTCAGCAGCGCATTTACAGAACTATTGAAGAAGACTTTAAAAAGCGGGGATTATTACTTGAGCAATTATTAGTAAGAAATATTACACTCCCAAATTCAGTAAAGGCTTCTATTGAATCAAAAATAAATGCTGAGCAGGATGCCAAGAAAATGGAATTTGTTCTGCAAAAAGAAAAGCAGGAAGCTGAAAGAAAAAGAGTGGAAGCACAGGGCATTGCCGATTATCAGCGTATCATAAATACAGGACTAACCGATCAGCAATTGCAATACGAGCAAATAAAAGCATTGAAAGAGATTGCCCTCAGTCAAAATTCCAAGGTTGTAATAATGGGTAAGGGAAACTCTCCGATAATGATTAGTGATAAATAATATTAGCCAACAATGGATATGGTTATCATACAAACATTTGACAATTCCTTTAATGCTAACATACAATTGACAAGGCTAAGAGCAGCAGGCATTGAATGTTATTTAAAAGATGAGTATACCGTTACTATTGATCCGCTCTTGTCAAATGCAATCGGCGGAATAAAACTGGTGGTTAGAAAAAGCGAAGAATATAAAGTAAGAAGGCTGTTGAGGGAAATGAATGCCTCTTCCGATAACCGGCTCCTTTGCCCGCAATGCGGGTCTCATAAATTTATATTAGTTCCCAAAAGAAGTACTGAGAATCTTTTAACCGCTATTACCACATGGCTTTTTTCTGCCTATGCTGTTTCTGTAGAAAATGTTTATCAATGCACCGATTGCGGTTATGAAAGTGAAACCCTTCCGGAAGCGGAAGCTGAATCCTACAATTAATAATGAAGACAATTGCGATGATACCCGCCCGCTATGATGCTGCCCGATTTCCGGGAAAGCTGATGCAGAAGCTTGGCGACAGATCTGTAATTGCACATACTTATGAAAATACAATGGCAACCCGGCTGTTTGATGAAGTGGTAGTTGTAACCGACAGCCAAATAATATTTGATGAGATCACTCATTATGGCGGCTATGTAACAATGAGTAAACAAACGCATGAAAGCGGAAGTGACCGGATTGCTGAAGCTGTTGCTGATCTTGAAGTAGATATCGTTGTAAATATTCAGGGGGATGAGCCTTTTGTAAATAAAAAAGTGTTACTCAAACTATTAAATATTTTTTATGAAGATGGTGGCAATACTGTACAGGTTGCTTCTATTATGCAGGAGATAAAGGATAAGAAATTCATTAATGATCCCAACTATGTAAAGGTGGTAGTGGATAAAAATATGAATGCACTTATGTTCAGCCGAAGCCCCATTCCTTATCACAGGAATTCAGATGTTGAGCCGGTTTATTATGAGCATATCGGTATATATGCTTTTAGAAAACAGGCGCTGATGAATTTTACCAGGTGGACAATGACACCTTTAGAAACCACAGAAAAAATTGAATGCCTTCGCTATCTTGAAAATAGTGTTCCTATAAAAATGGTTGTTTCAGATTATATGGGTATTGAAATTGATACACCTGAAGACCTGGAAAAAGCCAATAAACTTTATAACACGAAGCACCCAAATTAATACGAATTAATCATCAACTTTGTATAATGCAATTCAGAAATTTTAAAATGGTGGGCTATGTTATCTATGGTCGTAGCTCTTTTAATCAATTAGATCAGATACTGGAACCTAACCGAAAGAACGGTTTGCCAATGATCTTTTTAGTAGATCATTTTTTTAAGAATAAAGAATTAGTAAATCGAATTCCTCTAAAAGGAAATGACAAAATAATTTTTGCCGATGTTACTTACGAGCCTAAAACAACTTACGTTGATAGTCTTGCTGCGGAATTAAAAGAAGAATTTGGAAGTGTTAGCGGAGTTATTGGTATAGGCGGCGGAAGTACAATGGATCTTGCAAAAGCAGTTTCTTTAATGATAACAAATCGCGGTTCTTCTGCAGATTACCAGGGCTGGGACTTAGTAAAAGTTCCGGGAGTTTATAAAGCCGGTATTCCAACATTAAGCGGTACTGGTGCAGAAGTAAGCCGTACAACCGTTCTTACCGGACCAACAAAAAAGCTGGGGATGAATTCTGATTTCACCCTTTTTGATCAGATCGTTCTGGACCCTGAGTTAACTGCCAATGCTCCCAAAGATCAGCGGTTTTACACTGGCATGGATTGTTATATCCATTGCATCGAAAGCCTGCAGGGAACTTACTTAAACGAGTTCAGTAAGTCTTATGGAGAAAAAGCGCTTCAACTTTGCCGGGAGGTTTTTGTTGAAAAAGATAACCGGGACAATGAAAGCGATGACAAATTGATGATGGCTTCTTACGCTGGAGGAATGAGTATTGCTTATAGCCAGGTAGGGGTTGCCCATGCGGTGAGTTATGGGCTTAGTTATTTGCTGGGCACTAAACATGGTATAGGCAATTGCATTGTTTTCGATCATCTTGAAGAATATTACCCTGAAGGTGTGAAAGAATTTAAAACGATGGTGGAGAAGAACGGTATCCGTATTCCTAAAAACATCTGTGCCGGCTTAACAGAAGAACAATTCCAGGTAATGATAAATGTTTCCCTTGGTATGAAGCCTCTTTGGGAAAACGCCCTGGGAAAAGACTGGGAAAAAATTATGACAAGAGAAAAATTGAGAGCTTTGTATGAAAAATTATAATTCTCTTTTCTAAAAAACGTTTCCTTAAGCAGATAGACAGATGCCTTTTCCATAATTACAGTTAAATAGCTCTACAAGCGTTTAAAAACCGAGTATTTTTTTACACACGTGCTTAAAAATTAGTAACTTCCAATAAAATCAGATAGCTTAAACAGCGTTGGCACATAAATAGCATTTATGCGATATATGAATTATATAAACCCGTTTAATTTAAACCAGACCACCAGGAAGGACACTATGGATTTAGTTTGTTTTAGTCATTTAAGATGGAATTTTGTTTATCAGCGGCCGCAGCATTTGATGAGCCGGTTTTTAAAGCATGGAAGAGTTTACTTTATTGAGGAACCGCTTTTTGATGCTGAGCATACAAGCTATTTAGAGTTAAGCCGTAAAGAAAATCTGACAATTGTTATTCCTCATTTAAAGCATGACCTTTCCGGGCAAGACCCCACTCTTCAACAGATTAATTTATTAAAGGACCTTTTTAAAGAAGAAGCGATCATTGATTATTTCTTTTGGTATTACACTCCAATGGCTTTGACTATTGGAAATTCTTTTACTCCTAAGTTTATAGTTTATGATTGTATGGATGAACTATCTTCTTTTAAATTTGCCCCTCCTGAACTAAAGGAAAGAGAGAAAGAACTATTTAGTAAGGCTGATCTGGTATTTACCGGCGGGTATAATTTATACCATGCTAAGAAAAGTTTTCATCATAATATATATCCTTTTCCCAGCAGTATTGATAAGGAACATTTTATGCAGGCCCGTCAAATTATAGCCGATCCTGTAGATCAAACTGATATTCCACATCCAAGATTTGGGTTTTATGGTGTGGTTGATGAAAGATTTGATATAGATCTTATAAAAGAAGTTGCAGAAAGAAAACCCGAATGGCAATTTGTGATCATTGGTCCTGTAATTAAAATTGATTCTGAAAGTTTACCAATAATGAATAACATTCATTATTTAGGTAGTAAGAATTATAAAGAACTTCCTTTATACCTGGCAGGATGGGGTGTCGCTATTATTCCTTTTTTACGTAATGAAGCCACCAAATATGTCAGCCCCACAAAAACACCGGAATATCTTGCAGGAGGAAAACCGGTTATCTCTACTTCCATTATTGATGTAGTAACTCCTTATGGTACTAATAATCTGGTTCATATTGCAGACACTGCTGATGAATTTATTGCTGCAGCGGAACTTGAACTGAACAGAGCAGATCGTTCTCAATGGCTTCAAAAAACAGATGCATTTCTTTCCAAAAATTCGTGGGATAAAACATGGCGCAAAATGGTACGATTGATCAACAATACGAGAGATTCAAAACTAAATGGTAAATCCAATAACATTATATCAAATTTAAATAAGGAGAAAATATATGTTTGATTATTTAATAGTAGGATCAGGTTTTGCCGGAAGTGTTTTAGCAGAAAGACTGGCCTCTAAGGCTGGAAAAAAAGTTTTAATTATTGATCAACGAAATCATATCGGTGGCAATGCTTATGATTATTATAATAAGGATGGCATTTTAGTTCACAAATATGGTCCGCATATTTTTCATACTAATTCAAGAGATGTTTTTGAATATTTAAGCCAGTTCACTCCATGGAGACAATATGAGCACAAAGTATTAGCAAGTGTTGATGGGCAGTTGGTTCCTATACCAATCAATCTGAATACAATTAACCAGATGTATGGACTTAATCTCAGCTCTGACCAGGTAGAGGCATTTTTTAAATCCAAAGCTGTAAAGGTAGACAGGATAGTTACATCTGAAGATGTGGTAGTAAGTAAAGTTGGTCGTGAATTATATGAAAAATTCTTTAGAGGATATACCCGAAAGCAATGGGATCTGGATCCTTCTGAACTGGATGCTTCCGTAACAGCAAGAGTTCCAACAAGAACAAATAAAGATGATCGCTATTTTACAGATACCTACCAGGAAATGCCGTTATACGGATATACAAAGATGTTTGAGAAAATTCTATCTCACCCCAACATTAAGATAATGTTGAATACTGATTATAAAGAAATAGTAGATAGCATACCGCATAAATTTATGATCTATACCGGACCGATAGACAGCTATTTTAATTATTGCTACGGAAAGCTTCCTTACCGTTCCCTGGAATTTAAATTTGAAACTGTGGAAGCAGAAAGTTTTCAGCCAACGGGTACTGTAAACTATCCTAATGAACATCCATATACCAGGATAACCGATTTTAAATATTTAACCGGACAAAAACATCCAAAGACAACAATAGTATATGAATATCCTAAGGCCAAAGGAGATCCTTACTACCCTGTTCCACGGCCGGAAAATGCCGAGATATATAAAAAATATCAGCAGCTTACAGCAGCAATGACAAATACTTATTTTGTTGGGCGCCTTGCCACTTATAAATATTATAATATGGACCAGGTGGTAGCCCAGTCACTAACCCTGTTTAAAAAACTGATGCAACATCAATCGGAAACTCATGTCAACGGACAAAAAGTTACAACAAGCAAGCTCCAGCAATCTTGAGCTTTGGGGAGGTATTGAATGCACCATAAACAGGATTAATGATTCATATCTTGACCAGCTGGAATATGCAAATCATTATAGAAGAGAAAATGATCTTTCTCTTATCGTCGGCTTAGGTATAAAAACCTTACGGTATCCTATTTTGTGGGAGCGCCATCAACCCAACCCAGAAGCAGAAATAGATTGGAGCTGGACAGAAAAACAACTTAGTTTTCTGACCAGTCATGGCATTAAACCGATTGCCGGGTTGGTTCATCATGGAAGCGGACCGGTTTACACCAATTTACTGGATGAAAATTTTTCTGAAGAGCTTGCAAAATATGCAGAAAAAGTAGCCACAAAATTTCCGTGGATAGAATATTATACCCCGGTTAATGAGCCGCTTACAACTGCACGCTTTAGCGGACTGTATGGCTTTTGGTATCCTCATGCAAAGAATGATGTAAGCTTTGCTAAAATGCTTTTAAACCAAATAAAAGGTGTTGTATTGGCAATGCAGATAATCCGCAGGATCAACCCTTCTGCAAAGCTGGTGCAAACGGAAGATCTTGGAAAAACCTATTGCTCTCCTTCTTTACAATACCAGGCAAATTTTGAAAATGAAAGAAGGTGGCTTACCTATGATCTGTTATGTGGTAATGTAAAGCCCGGTCATAAAATGTGGGATTATTTTTTAAGATTAGGAATACCCAAAGCCTCTTTGAATTTCTTTTTAAAGAATATATGCCCGCCTGACATTATGGGCTTCAATCATTATATAACTTCTGAACGTTTTCTTGATGAGGATTATAAAAAATATCCTTCATTCACACATGGGGGTAACGAGCTGCAGGTATATGCCGATGTAGAAGCAGTAAGGGTTCCTCATGAACAACCAGGCGGTTTGAGCATATTATTAAAAGAAGCGTGGGAAAGATTTAGGTTGCCAATGGCAATAACAGAAGTGCAACTTAATTGCGGCAGAGAAGACCAGGCAAGGTGGCTGAAAGAAGTGTGGGATATTTGTTTCAAACTTAATGAGGAAGGATTAAATATTAAAGCAGTAACGGCATGGGCATTATTAGGGTCCTATGGATGGAACAGGCTTCTTACTTCAAAAAAAATGGATTATGAGCCCGGAGCATTTGACGTAGGTTCCGGATTTCCAAGAGCTACGGTATTAGCATCTGTTATCAAATCTTTGGTATCCGGACAAAAATATTCTCATCCATTAATTGAACATAAAGGATGGTGGCACAGTGATATTCGCTTTATTTATGAAAACTCTTTTAAAGCAAAAACAGCATTACCTGATTATGATAATTCGCAGCCGGTATTAATTATTGGTAAACACGGAACGCTTGGAAAAGCTTTTGGTAAAATATGTGGCTTCCGTTATATTAATTTTAAACTATTAAGCAGGCAGGATGTAGATATTACCAACGAAGATCAAATTGAAGAAGCAATTAAAAAATATAATCCCTGGGCAATAATAAATGCTGCTGGATTCGTAAGAGTAGATGATGCAGAAACAGAAATTGAAAAATGTTTTAATGATAATTCCAGGGGGGCATATCTACTGGCAAGCGCATGTAAAAAATACGGATTACAATTCATGACCTTTTCATCTGCCCTGGTTTTTGATGGAACAAAACAGGATCCTTATTTAGAAGGTGATAAAATTAATCCGCTTAATATTTATGGCAGAAGTAAAGCAGAAGCCGAATCTGGAGTTTTAAATATTAATCCCAATTCTTTGGTTATTAGAACAAGCTCATTTTTTGGACCGTGGGATGAATATAATTTTGTAAGCAATGTGGTTAACACACTTTCTGCAAATAATAATTTTGTGGCAGCAGCCGATATTTTTATTTCACCTACGTATGTTCCTGATCTTGTAAATGTTTCGCTTGACTTGTTAATAGATAAAGAAAAAGGCATTTGGCATCTTACCAATAACGGTGGGATAACCTGGGCTAACCTGGCAAGAAAAGTTTCAGATAAAGCGGGTTTAGATACCGATCTTGTAGAAGCGCAACCAATGCATTTATTAAACTGGAAAGCACCACGACCCAGATACAGCGTGCTTAAAAGTGAAAAGGGAATTTTACTTCCTTCGCTGGAGAATGCATTAATGCGTTACTTTGAAGAGCATAAGAGCGTTTCGGTAGAATTAGAACCAGTCGGCAATAATTAAGGATCATGAATACAGCTAAAATAATCAGGCACCGGCATAAAACACATCATTATATTAACGACGATCTAAAATCAGTAACAGAAGATACCCACTTTAAAATTATTTTTTCAGCGCCTTCTGAAATGGAAAAATTTAAAGAATGGATAAAAAGAAATGGCGGCGAATACAATTATAATAAAGAAGCGTGCAGGCAGGAAGGAAAAATGGCGGCGGCTGTTGATGATCTTTTTAAAGATGAAATTTGCTGGTGCGATATCATGACCTATTACCTGCTGCATATTGCAGGTTATTCATATCATTCTTCTATTCATCCTTATAAAGGTGAGGTTTATATTAAATAATAATATTGCAAATATCTTTTAAGCCCCTTTAGGGGTTGGGGTGATTTTTTTATAAATAGGCACTGTACTGCAGGGCTCGCCATACATTATACTTTTAACAACCGGTCTTAGTAATTTTGTTATTTCAACATAAGCTGTTTCAGAAATACTTTTATCTCCGCAGCCTTTTATCACCACTCTTTTATCTGCAAATTCATTTATATTAATTGCCGATAAATTTTTTAAGAATAATGTTCTGTGCAAAAAGTCTTCATTGCCAAAAACTATTTCTTTTGCAACGGGTTGTAAATAAGCAGCAGCAAGCATATAAGCCCAAATAGGTATTACCGCATCTGCGCTACAGGTAATGCAAACATTTTTATTCTGGTAGATACTCCAGTCAATGGTTTTTAATGCCTCACGGTAATCTTTTTCTTTTAAAATCAATCCCATAAAAAGATGATCCTTCATGTCGAACACCGCTGTTTCTTCTTTTGGATAATATTCTTCCAGGTCCAATGTTATCAAACCGCTTTCAGCCACCTTATTTGCTATTACCTCTTCCATACTGCAAAGTTACGCTTTTGAAATTTCAATATAAAAAAGGTGCAGTATATTTATTGGGTAGCGGGAGCTTAAACTAAAACTTAAAAAAATGCGATTTATAATTTTATCAATATCATTTTTCTTTTCACTCAACCAAACAAAAGAGAAAATTATTTTAAAAACCCATTCCGGCGACAGTGTTATAATTTCTAAAGACATTATTTATTTTAATCAAAGACCCATAAGCAAGACAATCGAAGGCATTGTTTATTCAAGCAAATACAACAGACTAATTGAACAGCATTCATCAATACTATTATTTTTAGAAATTGATGATAGACCAAATTTCAATACACTTAAGGCATTCAAAGTGACTAATAAAAAAGCGATTGAACTTACAGAGTGTGTTTATAATGACAGGTCACAAGGTATTGGACCATCTCCTTTTACTGACATGGATAATGATGGTAAACTTGAGTTCGGTGGCTTTGACCTGACAGAATTTTATGATGCAAAAGACTCAATGTATTACAACCCTTCAAAGTATTTTGAAATTAATAATGGATCTGTTGTACTTGATTCCATCTTAACAAAGAAAATGGATATAAAAGTAAATGGCATCTACTTAAAAAAACCATTAGATAAAGAAGGCAATTGTTGTATTGTAATCAAAAAAACAACGAAGAAAAGCAGTCGATAACATCAGCTTGCTGTTACCACTTAAAAAAACTTACTTCTCTTATCTTTTATATCAGCCTTCTTTTTCAATGCCTCAAAAGATTTTCCCAGGGCTGATTGCATCAGCTGGTTCTGTTTCATATTTTTCTGCTGCTGCGCAACTGCTAAAGGAGCTGGCGGTTTTGTACTGATGCTATTCACTTTAATTACAAATACACCTGTATTGCCGGCAATTGGCGGAGAAACCTTTGTTTGATAATCTTTATTGAATGCGGCGCCGGCAACCTTTGGTTCATTGCCAACACCATTAATTATTACTGCATTAAAGGTTAGTGTAGAATCCGCTCCTGTTGTCAGCACCTGTTTTTGGTACACTGCTGCTGCCGCTTCCGGGGAAGAATTTTTTCCCAGCTTTTTTATTATTTCATCAGCTTTTTTCTTATTGCGAACCAGCGACTCAACCAATGGTCTTACAGTCTTAACATCAGGTAATCCTTCTTTTACTTTTTTTGTAACCACAGCAACCACAAATTGATTACTCACACTAAACGGTTCAGAAACTTCTCCTTCTTTTGCATCAAATGCCCATTTTACAATAGGGCGGGCATCCTGCAAGCCTCCCAGTTGTGCATCGTTTTCTTTTACGACTGCGGGCACATCAATCTTGGTTAGGCCATTTTGCTTTACATACTGATCAAACGCTTTTAGATCTCTTGACTGCCCGGAAAGTTTTGTTGCCGCAGCATTTGCAGCGTTGATAGTTTCATCACTGGGTATAATTTCTTTAGCTAAATATGCTACCTTGTATGCAGGCTGAGGATTTTTCTTTTCAAGTATTTCTATATAATGCCAGCCGAACTGTGTTTTTACAACCTTCTTTGTTTCACCTTTTTCATTCAGTAAAAAATCACCAAATTCTTTTGCAAAATTTTCACTTTGTATGGTGGCAATATCAAACGTCATTACCCCTTTATCTTTTTTAGCAGCTTCATCGGTAGAGTATTTTTCTTCCAACGTTGTAAAATCAGCGCCTGTTTTTATTGCTGCTTCAATACTGTCTATCTTTTGTTTGGCAACACTATCGGGCATTATAACCGCTCCGGTTTGCGGATTATTGGTTCCTAATAATATATGCCTGCATTTTATGCTGTCAGGTAAAAGCTTTGTTGAAAGTTTTTTTGCCAGCACATAATTTCCTGCGTCCAGGTAGGGTCCGAAAACTTTTCCTTCGGGCAGGTTAATTATAGAATCCTTGTCAGGCATCTGCATCTTTGATTTTAAGGCGTAACCATCAAAGAAATTTATTGCTGTTGTGTTTCTTGCTAAAAATGTTTTTGCATTTGTGTCTGCTGCAAACGAAGGTTTCAAACCCTCTATCAAATTTCTCACACCTGAACTATCTTTAGCGCCGGGTGAAGCACTGAATGTAACATAAGACATCATTCTCCCCGCTTCCTGCTTATATTTTAATTTATTTTTCTCAAGATATTTTTCAATATCATCATCGGTTACTTTTATTGCACTGTCGCTTATTACACTGTATGGAATTGCCACATAAGAAATATTTGCGAAAGAATTATCGTCTTCATTTTCTTTAGCCGTCATCCAGGAAGGTGTGTATATACTGCCGGCGATCATGGAAGTATATTTTGTATACAGGCTGTTTAAGCGCATAGGCTCTATGATCTGAGAATTCAAAGCCTGGCGTTGTTCCTCATTTTTACTCTTGCGTGTTTGTGCCCACCACTGCTGGGCTTTGGCAACATCATATTGTCCTGTTTGCGGATCAGTAAATGCCTGTTTCAATTGCTGTGGCGCCTCATCACTAAACATTATGGTGCTCATTTCTTTTGGGGTAAATGCCAGGCCAAGCTTATCAAATTCTGTTGCCACAATTTTTTCAGCTACCATCTGGTCCCAAACGCTCTGCATTATTTGCTGTCTTACTCCTCCGTTTGTATTAGGGTATTGTGCTTCAGCATCTTTTACCTTGGCATTAAACTCGTCTATCCCGATATCTTTTCCATTCACGATTCCTATAGTTTTTGAATCTCCGCCACCAAATAATCCTTTTGCGGCGCCGCTGCGGGCATCCATTAATAAAAATCCAATAAGGCTCAATGAAATAACCCCAATAACAATAACGGTTCCTTTATCTCGTATGTTCTGAATGATAGACATTTCTTTACTTAATTTTTAAGGCGGCAAAAATAGGCAAAAATAAGATAGGAACAAATGACCTCACCCCCGCCTACCAGCAGGCAGGCTCAGTTCCCTCTCCAAAAAAGAGGGAGGTATAAAGTTTTAAATCTTCCAAATTTTTCTGTTAACAATCTATTGGGGACAAAATCTTTTTCCTGTTGAAAAGTGGTTTTTTTTTAAAACTTTTCTTGATAACAAAACACTAATTATCCCGATAAATCAAATATTTCAGTAAAAAACATATTAATCAACATTTTCCTCTTCCTTCATTCACATGAAATTTTTAAAATTGATCAATAATTTTTTCCTCATCCTTTTTAATCCACACCTGTTGACAAACCTACCTATGTTTATACCAGTATTGTTAAATATCGGTGTTAGTTATTTGTGGATGAGAGTGGATAAGATGGAAGTTTTAATTTTGCATCAGATGGAAAAAATTTACTTTCCACAAATTCACATACATAATAGTAATAAGCTATTATATAAATAAGTATTAATATTAAATACTATGGTTGATATTAACATTGAGGCAGCAAAAAAAAATATTGAACAAAAAGGTTTTTTAGATATTGATATTGATGTTAACTTAGACCTCTTTGCAGAAATTGAACGACTTAAAAAAGAAAAAAATGCCATCATACTTGCCCACTATTACCAGGAACCCGATATACAGGATGTTGCAGATTTTATTGGCGATAGTCTCGGACTTGCACAACAGGCAGAGAAAACCAAAGCTGATATCATCGTATTTGCCGGTGTGCATTTTATGGCAGAGATCGCAAAAATCCTTAATCCCAATAAAAAAGTTTTATTACCCGATCTTAAAGCCGGATGTTCCTTAGCTGATTCAGCGCCGACGGCACTTTTTAAGCAATTCAGAGATAAACATCCTGATCATATTATTATCAGCTACATCAATTGCTCTGCAGAAATTAAAGCCCTTAGTGATATCATCTGCACCTCCAGCAACGCACAAAAAATAATAGAAAGCTTACCCGAAGAACAGAAAATAATTTTTGCTCCTGATAAAAATCTCGGCGCATATTTAAAAAAGAAAACAGGACGTGATATGGTTTTATGGAACGGCGCCTGCATCGTTCATGAGATATTCAGCCTGGAGAAAATAACCAAATTAAAGATCCGTCATCCCAAAGCGAAAGTGATTGCACATCCTGAATGCGAAGAGCCTGTTTTAAGAGTAGCAGATTACATCGGCAGCACAACATCTCTATTAAAATTCAGCATCAATGATGATGCACAGGAATACATTGTTGCAACAGAAACCGGTATCCTTCACCAGATGCAAAAAGAATCGCCACACAAAACTTTTATACCGGCACCACCCGAAAATATGTGTGCCTGCAATGATTGTCCTTACATGAAACTGAATACGCTGGAAAAATTATACCTCTGCATGGAGTATGAAGAGCCGCAGATAATTA
>JADGPX010000254.1 GCA_017882215.1 Chitinophagaceae bacterium
TACATTTTACTGGGATTAATAATACTTAGCGTATTAAGCTTCCCGTTTTTAATGACAGATTATTTTGTACCTGTAGCCTCTCAAACTTTGAGTTTACCAATTGCAGTAGCTACTGAAGGCTGGAATTTACATATCGGCTCAATGACATTACCTATTGTTCCTTTGCTGATAGCCTTTTTTTTATTGCCGGTCACAATTATACTGGCAATGTTTATACGATTTAAAAATGTGGACAGGGCAAAAGAATATATGTGCGGTGAAAAGATAAATTATTCCTTTTCATCATTCTATTTTTCAACCGATAAAGCCACACCGTATTTTTCTATAATTGGTATTTTGTTTTTTGTTGCCCTGATTGTTGTGGCTGTACTATAAAGTAATATGAAGATTATTCAGAAGCTTGAAAAAAAATTGATATGAATGGTTTATTAGTTCCGGTTTTAATGATCTTGTTTGCCCCGCTTATCGGGGGCCTGGTTTATGGTTTTGAGAGAATCATTAAAGCCCGTATGCAAAGAAGAATTGGTCCACCACTATTACAACCCTTTTACGACTTTTTAAAACTGGCAGATAAACGCAAAATGATTGTTCACTCAACACATGCATTTCTGGGTATTATGCATTTTGTGTCTTTATGGTTTGCGCTGGCTGTTTTATTGCTGGGAGGAGATTTAATACTGGTTATTTTCCTGCATCTATTATCAACTTCGTTATTAATCCTGGCAGGTTACAGTACCCGTTCCATTTTTAGCCACCTCGGAGCTAACAGAACAGCTATCAGTATTCTGGCCTATGAGCCTGTATTGATCCTGATTGCCGTTTCCGTTTTTATGCTTACCGGCAGTTTTGAAGTTGCTTCAATTTTCAGCTATTCTGAACCGCTTTTATACAAAATGCCGTTAGCTTTTATTGCCTTATTGCTGATATTGCCGATTAAACTAAAAAAATCCCCTTTTGATGTTGCAGAAGCACACCAGGAAATAACAGGAGGTGTTGAACTGGAATTCTCTGGAATTTTTTTTGAAGCCATTTATACTGCCAAATGGTTAGACTATGTATTTTGCTATACACTGGTATATCTTTTCGGTGCTAATAATCCTTTATTAGGAATTGGCCTGGTAATATTTGTTTTTCTGTATCTGAATGCGCTGGATAATTCTTCTGCCAGAGTAAATTATAAACAAATGCTACGGTTTTCATTGATTGTGGCTTTGCCGATTGCTTTCATTAATTTATTACTAACCATTTTACATTTATCATAATGAAATTAAGTTCTTTCAGAAAAAAATCACCCTGGATACTGCACTACAATGCAGGCGGATGCAATGGATGTGACATAGAAATACTGGCCTGTTTAGCCCCAAAATATGATATTGAACGTTTTGGAATGATTAATACAGGTAATCCCAAACAATCAGATATCCTGCTGGTAACAGGTCCTGTTACCAAACGTTCCCGGGAGCGACTGGTAGAAATATATGCACAAATGCCGGAACCAAAAGTGGTTGTCAGTTGTGGCGTCTGTGCCTGTACAGGAGGCGTATTCAGGGGAATGTATAATTGTGAAGGAGGAATAGACCAATACATACCTGTAGATGTATATGTATGCGGATGTGGAACCCGTCCGGAACAAATTATTGATGGAGTGATACAGGCCCTGGCTATATTGGAGAAAAAAACAAAAGAGTTAGAACAATCTGTAAGATTAAAAAAGGAACCTGTAAAAGAAGATACACAGTTAAACAGAAGAAATATTGCCGGTGAAATTATAAAAACTGCATAGTCTATGAAGAGAATAGAAACATCAATCGATAAAGTAAAAACCGATATCCGTGATTTTTATAACCCGGTTTTACATCATTTCATGGTTATTAATGCTGTTGATCTTGGAGAAAAAATTGAAGTCCAGTGGTTTTTCTGTGATTATGCCCATCCCTGTGAGATTACTGCTTTTTGCACACAAATCCAGCCAGACATTGAAATTCCATCTATCAGGGATATTGTATCCTCTGCCTGGGTGGCTGAGGCTGAACTGGTGGATTTGATGAATATTAAAATTGAAAACACCCCAAAAGGATTTGTATTAGAACCTGATTTTGAAAGCGGACCATTAAGAAAGAAAAAATAATTATGGGAAAACAATATGAAATACCGTTAGGCGCTCAGCATATTTCACTGCTGGAACCACTGCACTTTAAATTTACTACGGAAAACGAAAAAATTGTTGATACAACTGCTAATATTTTCTATGTGCATCGTGGAATAGAGCAGGCCTGCTGTTCAAAATTCAAATTCCGCCAGGTAAGTTTTGTGGTGGGCCGTGTTTGTGGTTTGTGTTCCATCTCGCATTCAACGGCCTATTCACAGGTGGCAGAGAAACTGGTAAAAATTGAAATCCCGCGGCGGGCCAAATACCTCAGGATGCTCGTTATTGAACTTGACAGAATTCATTCTCATCTGTTGTGCTTAAGCCATGTGGCAGAAAATTCCGGCTTTGAAGCGCTGTTTATGAAAACCATGCAATACCGTGAATTTTCAATGGAGCTGCTCGAGGCTGTCTGTGGTAATCGTATTCAGTACGATTTTTCCATAGTTGGTGGCGTTGCCCGTGATTTGAAACCAGCAGTAGGCCAAATGATCCTGGAACGGCTGAAAAAATTTAAACCACAATTGGATGAGCTGGTTGACATCTATGAAAACAACTGGACCTTATCTTTAAAGAATAAGGGAGCTGGTGCGATTACCAAAGAAGATGCTATGCGGCTGAATGTAGTGGGGCCATTTGCCAGGGCGGCAGGATTAGCAATAGATGTACGTAATGAAACTGAGGACCTGCTTCCCTGGAAAGAAGTAGGATTTGAAATGGTATTAGATACTGCCGGAGATGTTCATGCCCGCAATATGGTTCGTCTCCATGAATTATATGTCTCAATGCGTATTATAGAAAATATCATTGCCCGGTTGCCGGAATCAGCACTTATTACAGAAACAAAGGCTTTTCCTGACGGCGAAGCGGTAGTAAGGATTGAGGCCCCGCGTGGAGAATTATTTTATTATGCAAAAGGTAACAAAACCCAGGTTCTGGAGCGATTAAAAATCAAAGCACCAACCTTTTCAAATGTATCAGCGATGGTAGAAGCATTTAAGGGTAATGAATATGGAAGTGTTCCGGCTATTATTGCATCTTATGATCCATGCCTTTCATGTACGTCAAGATGATATAACCGGAAAATAATGATAACAAAGTATTATTAAAATGAAAACATTCTTTAAAGCGCTGGGAAATTTATTTAGGAAGCCGGTAACCATAAAATACCCGTTTGAACAAACTTATATTCCGGATGATTACAGGGGAATGATAGGCTTTGATGAAAACCTGTGTATTTGGTGCCGCCGATGTGAAATGGTTTGCCCGCCTGGAGCCATTGTTTTTTCCCAGGATATGGACGGAAAGCAAACGTATCATTTTAACCGTGCCGTTTGTATTTATTGTTCAGAATGTGTTCGTGCCTGTCCAAAAGAAGGAGCCATTTTTCAAACCGCTGAACCTGCCAAATGTGCCCTGAAAGAAGAAAATATCAACAACGGATGGAATGCCTTATTTGATGAAGCTTTAAAAAGCCGTGCTGACTACGCAGCTGAAAAAAAAAGGCTGGCTGCTGAAAAAGCTGCCGTACTAAAAACAGATGATGAAAAAAAATAGATACCTGATTTAAAAAAGTTACCTGATTTTATAATTATTGCATCATGCATGAGTTGTCAATAGCACATTCCATTTTATCCATTGCAGAAAATGCGGTGCCGGAAAACAGTAAAGCTTTTGTTACAAGCGTTGGCCTTCAAATAGGAGAATTAAGTGGTATTGAGATTGAATCACTGGAATTCGCCTTTTCAGTAATTAAAGCAGATACCCTTTTACAAAATGCTGAATTGGATATTCAAATTATAAAAGGCGAAGCAGAATGTTCTGAGTGCAAAACAATATTTTCACTCAGCTCGTATGGAACATGTTGTCCCCAATGTAAAAGTTACTCTATGAAAATTCTGAATGGCAGGGAGATGCGTGTTCTTAATATTGTTGTTGATGAATAATAATTCATTCCGGGGAAATTTTTTCCGGGTAATCACCTCATCCCATCCCACTGGTATTATTCAATGTCGTCTTCTGTTCTATATTGAT
>JADGPX010000053.1 GCA_017882215.1 Chitinophagaceae bacterium
TCCTTTGTGTATTTCTGCATACTCGGATGATTGGGCTCATCCAAAAAAGGAAGATTTATTTCTGCAAGATCTAAAAGCTCAACAGTAAATTCTGTATGCTTTTTAGCCATATCAAATATCCAGTTAGCCAAAGCCGGACCTTTTCTGCCCGGCCTTGTACTGGCTGTTATAATTTTTAAATTATACATCAACTTAGTTATTTAAAAACCTTCCTGGTTCGGGTATAGCCTTTCGCATTTCCCTTCTCTCCCGAAAATTCGGGATGGAGAAGGGTTAGGGATGAGGTTATTACGCCTGCTTCACCAATTGTATCTCACACACAATTCTAATTTCGTTACTTGCCACTACCTGTCCGGCTTCTGTAACAGCATCCCACATCAGGTTATAATCTTTTCTGTTTATTTTACCGGTAACTGTAAATCCTGCTTTTGTCTGTCCGTACGAATCAACAACAGTGCCGCCATATTCAACATTTAATTTTATTGGCTTTGTAATATCCCTGATAGTAAGATCGCCGTTCAGTGTGGCTTCATCTCTGCTGGCTTTATAATCCTTACTAACAAACTTTAATTGTTTAAATTTTTCCGCATTAAAAAAATCATCCGATTTAAGGTGTGTATCCCTTTGCTCATTATTGGTTTCAATTGAATCAATATCAGCAGTAAATTCAATTTTTTTCGCCGTGTTGAAATCGTCTGTATCTGTTTCAACTACAAGATCAAATTTTTTGAAATACCCTGTAACGTTCGTTACCATAAGGTGCCTTACTTTAAATTGGATCTCTGAGTGTGCAGGATCTGTCTTCCATGTAATTGCCATTGTTTTAGTTTTTATGTTATAAATAAATGTTGGTTATCAAATATCTTGCCTTTTAGTCTTCCAGGTATCCGAATTTTCCTTTATTAAAATCTTCCAGCGCTTGCTCAAGTTCTTCGTGTGTATTCATTAAAAATGGACCGTAAGCCGCAATTGGCTCATTGATCGGCTCACCGCTTATTACAAATAAAATGCTGTCTTCTTCTGCTTCTATCGAAATTGTTTCTCCTTCATTTTTAAAAAGAATAAAATTATCAGCAGGCGCTTTTTCCCCGTTAACTTTTACTGCGCCTTCCACTACAAGAATGCCGGTATTAAAATTTTCAGGAAGATCAAATGTAACTGCCGCACCTTTTTTTATTTTTGCATTATACATTTCAATAGGCGTGAATGTTGATGCCGCACCTTTCACTCCTTTAAATTCACCTGCTATCACTTCAACAACTCCGCCGTTATCCAATTGGTATTTACCCAATTGATCGTTGGTGATTGCCTGGTATTTAGGCTTGCTCATTTTATCTTTTGCAGGCAGGTTTACCCAAAGCTGTATCATTTGAAATGGACCGCCTTTTTTACTAAATTCTTCTTCGTGATACTCTTTATGTAAAATACCCGAAGCTGCTGTCATCCATTGAACATCGCCTTCACTTATTACACCACTGTTTCCTGTACTGTCGTGATGGGCAACCTTACCATGATATACAATCGTTACTGTTTCAAAACCACGATGCGGATGCACACCAACTCCTCTCGGATTTTCTCTTGGTGAAAAATCGATCTTCGAATTGTAATCCATCATAAAGAACGGGCTCATTCTGTTCTTGCCAATATTATACCCGGTAGGAAAAAAATTATGAACCCTGAAGCCATCCCCCACCATGTGCGGTGCAGGAGGCAGTAATATTTGTTGTATACTCTTTGCTTTCATATCCTATCTGTGTATGAATGCAAAGTTATGCTGATGTTAAGCGGTGCGTATTGATGTATGATAAGAAATCAATGAGGCTTAAAATTTTTTGTTGCCAGTTCTTTTCTTACACGGCTTAGCGATTCAGGGGTTATGCCGAGATAAGATGCTATCATCCATTGAGGAACCCGTAAGGTGAGATTGGGATACAGCTCAATAAAATCGAGGTAGCGTTGCTCTGCGGTGGCGCCGAGTAATAAGCTGATGCGCCTTTGCATAAAGCGGATGGAGTTGTGCAGTATCATTACAGTAAATGAATTAAAGCCGGGTATTATCTTTTCTGCTTTTTCGTAAAACTCTTTGTTTATGTAAACCACTTCGCAATCTTCTATTGCATCTACATAAAACATGGCAGGCAGGTTAAAATAAAAACTGTTCCTGTCAGATACCCATGAATCTTCAGGGCCGAATTGTATGATGTGTTCTTTATCAAAGCTGTCAATGGTGTAAGCACGCAGCAATCCTTTGGAAACAAAAAAAACCTGGCTGCAAACATCTCCCTGCCTCAATAACAATGTATCTTTTTTTATTTTTTTTGATACCAGCTCCACAGAGATTAGATCAAATTGCTCATCTGTGATCTTTATCTTATCCTGTATGTATTTTTTAAATTGGGCAAACATTGTTGTGATGATATATAAAAGTACATTTTTATAAAGCTCAATTATTTCCTATGTGTTCTCATCAACAGCCATTAATTTATTTTTGTTGTACAAAAACAATGAAATGGACTTAGATAAACTAAACTTTCTTCCTGAGTGGAACGACAACAGATTTAATTTTGATGATGAAGGTGAGGAATGGAAAACAGCTGCATCAAGAGCTGCGGCAAAGGCATTGTATCTTAAATGGCGGGAAGTGTTCGGATTGGTTATAGCCTTTGCTGAAAATCTTTCTGATGAGCCTGATGAAGATGGTCATGAATCGCAACAGCAGGTAACCAGGAGATTTATTTATGAAAACGCAATGATAGTTGCACCAAAAATTATGGGAGCTGTCGGTTGTGATTTGTATATTTTGAAAATGGAAAATGCAGCCATCATCCGAACCAACTGCAGGCAAATGATGGAGCAGGTTGGTTTTGCTGTATTGATGGATATGGCTGATGAAACGCACAAAAAGGTAATTGAAGAATCACTGAATGAATTTCAAAATTTTTTTCGTGAATGGGTAGCCACTTTTAAAAAAGATGAATATGAAGATGAATGGGGTTTATTCAATTAAAAAAAATTGAAGTTCTTCAGCCGTCATTGATTTATTTTTGTTGCTGGTTATAAGACAACCACGGTAATCAATTTTACACTTATAACCTCTTAACACAGGCAGCCTGATTGAAAGGCGCCTGATAAGAGCAATTATTAAATTAATAATTTTCTCCCCGCTACAATTGCCGGCTTTCTTGGAAATGGTATAGCAATTACCTCCATCTTACCGGATGGTGTTTAACATGATGTATGTTTTTGAAGGCATGAAGCATCGTGAAATTGCTGAACATTTACATATCTCAGAAGGGACTTCTAAATCAAATCTTTCAGCGGCACGGGGTATTTTGCAAAACAGGGTAAATGTAAGTTCGCAGATTACCTAAACTAAAGTATAATTAATTAAGCCACTTTTTCAGAAACCCTAACGCCGTTTTTATATTCTCCAAGAATAGTTACATTCTTGTATTTTGAATATTGCTTGGCAGCGTTTTCCATAGCAGCTTTGGTCTCACTTCTTATTTTTAAACCTTTGCTTTCGCCTTTGTTACTAATCTCGATGTAAAAGCCATCCATTAATGTTATAGCTCTTTCTCTTGGTCTACCTGTTCTCATTATTATTGTTTTAAATTTTATGTATTGATTGGCATTCTGTATCCTCTATTCTGTTTGTTGCCATTGATTATAGGTAAAGATAATGCAATGCCGCTAATTATCCTTAATTTAACTCAATGCTGCGTTTGCTGGATATTTTTTTAACGTTTATTCATCTTATTATCATTGGTTTCAACCTTTTTGGATGGATATGGCCGGCTACCCGTAAAATGCATTTTATCTGTGTGCTGGCTACAGCTGCATCATGGCTTTTATTGGGGCTTTGGTTTGGTGTTGGATATTGCCCGGTAACTGACTGGCAATGGCAGGTGAAAGCAAAGCTGGGTGAGCATGATCTGCCCGCCTCTTTTATAAAATATTATGCAGATAAAATAACAGGAAAAAACATTTCTTCTTCTTTTGTTGATTTGATAACAGCTATTTGTTTTGCCGTAGCGGCATTACTTTCTGTGTATGTAAATTTTATTAAGAAGAATAGAAAATAATTTTTCATCTAACATATTACTTTGGGCATGCCAGTGTATTTTTTTCTCCAAATGAATAAATCAGCCCGATAGTATGCGTATAATAATGATCCTTCTTTGATGGATTAGCTGCTTTAGTAAAGCCATCAAGATAATCTGTTGACATATGGCGGTAGGATATTTGCAGATTTAAAGAAATTTTTTTGGTAAGAGAATAACAAACACCTGTTCCTACAGGCAGCACAGGAATAACCCGTGGTAAAGAATGAGCGATGTCTTCAGGTAATCCTTCTGTAATTGAAGGGTCATTGCTTTTATAATTTTTAATTGTCTGCTGTATTTTATGCCACTGCTTTATTTTTAAATATCTCAGTCTGCACTTCATTGGTTATCCTGTAAATACTAAGATCATTAAGTATGCAGTAAATAAAACATTGCGTCATTATATTATCCATGTATTCACCTACCTGTTTTGTAAAAAATGGCAAACCATTTTCTCCTGGCAATGTTCTTAAATCATCAGCAGGATCAAACGGTTGTTGGTAATGGTCATAAATCTCTTTTAAAAATGATCTTATTGATTCTTCGCTATGAATGTGAAATAATTTCATTTTATTATTTTTTAAAGTTTAATAAAGCCTCCGTGTGGAAACACAGAGGCTTACCAAAAACAGCCTATTTGCTTATTAACTCTACTATCTTATCGGTTTTACTCTTACAAAATTTCCTGCAGCATCAAATTGAATTGCATATTTTGTATTGTTGGCTTCAATAACCACACAGTATCCCTGTACTATGCCATTTACTGTAATTGAAAATGCTTTATTAAAAACATAGTTGGGATAAGTTGCTGATAAATATGAGAGGGCGCCTGCAGGTAATGCACTTTGATCAATTGCATTTGCTTTACCCCTTTGTGCAGGTAATTCAACACGGCTTACAAAACTTCCCGAAGCATTAAAAATTGTTGCAAACAATCCATTGTTTTTGCTTAACACCACATAACCGCTATCTCTTGTTTTAGAAGCACGAACTAATGTATCCTGCGGATAATTGGAAGCAAAGTAAGATGTGATCGACGATGGCAGCGCACTTAATGCAACAGTATCTCTTTGCTTTCCATCACGGTTCTCAAAACATCCGCCTTTGTGCCAGCCACCACCTAACAGGTCATGTCCTTCACGCTGCTCAAGTACCTGAACAAAAGCTCCGCTTGCATCAAATTTTAATCCTACCGGGTTGCCGTTAAATTGAATAATTACAACATAGCCCTGCAATGTTGCTGCTGCATCTTTTATTGTAAAAGCTTTTTGAAAAGTATAACCGGAATAGTTTGCGGTTAAATAATCAGTTACGGAAGAAGGCAAACTGCTGAATGCAACTGTATCGCGTTTTGAGCGTGGCGAACATGTATTAACAACATAGACTGAATCTCCGGCTGTTGTTGCACTTGGAGAAACTGCAATTGCCTGTGTTTGTGCCACAGCCGCCTGGATGGCTGCATTGTCTGTTAAACTTACTGCAATTTCTTTTTGACAGGATGATAAAACCATCACAGTAGCTATAACAACATTAATGGCCATTGGTTTAAAGGAATGCTTCATTTTTTTAAGATTTAATAATTATAAATTTTAGGATTAGAATGCTTTGGTAAGCAATTCATGAGAGGTAGATGTATGACTCTTTTAAAATAGTTGGGTATGAATTTTACAAAAAATTCCCTTTAAGAAAATCTTAACTAAACAATTTTTAGATCATGAAGATCATAGTTTAATTGTAATGCCTGCAGATAAGCCAAAAGAATTAAGTTGGGTTTTTACCGCTGCATCTTTATTAATAGAAGATAAAGCCAGTCTTGCGGTGGGTGTAAAATTCAGCGCAATTTTTTTGCTTAGCTGGTATTCAGCTCCTAAACTTATTTGGCTATTAAAGTAATTAGATTTTAATCCCTCGATATTATTAGTGCTCGAACTTTCATTACCACCTGTTGTTGCAATCACAGTTTCAATTTTACCCTTTGATAAGATGTTTGCTGAGATACCAACACCAGGAACTAAATTTAATTTCCCTTTACCAATAGCGTATTTTACGACTAATGGGATACTAACATATTGCAGCGTGCTTTTAGCAGACAATATTTTAGTGCTGTCTCCCTGCGCAGGATTAGCTCCCGATTTCAGAGGAACAAAGGCAGAGCCTGCAGAGCAGCTAAGCCTGTAGCTTACATTACCGCTATTATCCGGACGGGCATAAATAGTTTTAGTGCTAATGTCTGTAACCCTTGTGGAAACAGATACTCCGGATTGAAGCTTCCAGTTGTTGCCAACACTGTAATCAAGCAGAACCCCATAGCTTGAGGAAGATCGTGGCTTCTCATTATTTTTAATTTCATTTCTGTTGTCCTCTCTGTAACGTGGATGATCATCTTTTACATTGGAAGAAACAAACTCAGGTGAAAAGAAAACTGTAGCAGAGAATAAAGATTCCTTTGTTGGTTTTGCAATACTCTTTTTTGCAGAAGTATTCTTGTTATTTTCTATAGCAACATTTTTATCCGTTGATATAATTCCCGGTTTGTATGAAAATGGATTTGTTGATTGTACCTGTAGAATGCCGTTTAATTGGGGTTGATTATTAAAGATCACAGGAACATCAGCAATATATTTTTCAGGAGAGGGAATATTATTATCCGGCTCTTTTGTTTTCTCTTTATCCGCATGTACAGATCCATTATTTTTTACCTTCTGTTCCTTATTATTTTTATCTGATTGTTTATATTCTTTTTCATTTTGTTTTGCAATTATATCCTGTTCAGCTTTTTCTTTATCCTGTGTAGTAATTTTTTGTTCTAAAGAATTTGCCTGTTGATCTTTTTCCTTTGCAATATTTGTAACCGTTTGTGTATCCTCTGAATTTATTTGTTTATCATTTTGATGCTCACTGTTCTTTTCAATTGGAAATGTTGTTATTTCAGAATTTGTAGATTTTTTTTCATCGTTATTTATAACTTCTTTATTTGTTTTAGGTGCTTTATTGATATTGTTTTGTTTAACCAATTCTTTATTTTTCATTCTTGTTTGCCACGTAAACATTGCCATTCCAAATGAGAACAGCAATAGAACAGCGGCAGCCCATTTTAGTTTATTATATTTTCTGGATATAGAAACAACTTTCTTTTTATCAAGATTTTTATCAATGGCATCCCACACCTTTAAGGAAGGCGTATCCTCGTGCTGATCGATAGCCTTTTTAAACAGATCATCAATATTGTGTAGATTTTCACTCATAGTTGTTTAATATTTTGTGATGATTGTAAACTGTTGTGTACAGCCTTTTGCAGAATGGCTCTTGCATCTGAAAGATTAGATTTTGACGTGCCTTCGGAAATCTTTAAATACTCTGCAATTTCACGATGTTTCATACCTTCAAAAACATACAGGTTAAAAACCATGCGGTAAGATGGCGGTAATTGCTGTACCATTTTTAAAAGTTCTTTGGTACCGATCTGCGAAATAATATTTTCATTACCTATATTTTCAATTGTAGCAGGATCAATATTAACTACAGCGTGCAGTTTCTTAGTTCTGTATTTCTGCAGGGCGCAGTTAACCATTATCTTTCTTACCCAACCTTCAAAGGAACCTGCAAATTTGTATTGGTGTATAAATTCAAAAACCTTCATAAAGCCTTCCTGCAAAATTTCTTCGGCCTCTTCCCGGTTTTTAGAATAGCGCAGGCAAACAATAAACATTTTTTGCATCAAAAGGTTATAGAGCCGACTCTGGGATTGTCTGTCTCCCCTGATGCATCCTTCGATAAGCAGTGCGGTTTGTTCCACTAACAGGCGTTCTTTGTGCATTGATGCTGTAAATAGAGAAATGGTTGGGTGATGAATAATCCTCTTCGAAGTATTTTATAAGAAAGATACTTAATCCGGAAAAACTTAAAAAGATAATCTGAACAGAAATTCATTTTTTGTACAGTTATTAACATAGTTGTCAAAATCTTTTTCTTGATTACTTTTGTCTTCCATAAATCTTATAAAATGAATTTTAAATTAATACTTATGAGCATACTTACAGGCTCTGTTGCAGCTATTTCATGTAATGATCAAAGCAGCAGTAATCAAACAAATACAGGAAAAGATTCTACTACGGTTGCTATAAAAGAAGATTCTGTAACCTATACTTTAGATGGCAAAACGTTTAAGGGCTATGTGGTATTCGATTCCAATAAACAGGATAAACGACCCGGAGTACTGGTTGTGCATGAATGGTGGGGCTTAAATGAGTATCCCCGTAAAAGAGCAAGACAACTGGCAGAGCTCGGCTATATTGCCATGGCTGTTGATATGTATGGAGATGGTAAAACTGCAGACGATCCCCAAACAGCGCAGGAACTTGCTACTCCTTTTTACAAAGATCCGCAATTGGCAAAAACAAGACTTGATGCAGCATTGAATAAATTAAAAGAATATAAGCAGGTGGATACTGCAAACATTGCAGCTATTGGTTACTGCTATGGTGGTTTTGTTGTTTTGAATGCCGCAAAGCTTGGCGCAGATTTAAAAGGTGTTGTAAGTTTTCATGGAAATTTATCCGGTGTTCCTGTAAACAAGCAATTGCTTAAAGCAAAAATATTGGTGTGCCATGGAGCTGCTGACCAATTTGTAAAACAAACTGAAGTAGATGCCTTTAAACATTCAATGGATTCCGCAGGTGTTGATTATAGTTTTAAAGCGTATCCAAATGCAACACATGCATTTACTAATCCTGCGGCTACTGAAAAAGGTAAAAAATTCAATATGCCAATTGAATATAATGCAGCAGCAGACACAGCTTCGTGGAATGATATGAAGGATTTTTTAAACAGGATATTTAGTAAGAAATAGTCTACCTGATCATGTAAGGTTAATTATTTATTTTGTGCAGATAATAAGTCTCACATGAAAAGAGAACTCACTTCCTGGTATAGTCCATCGCTTGGCAGGGATATGCCTATTGCCGCTTATGGTAATTATGGATTTGCATTACTGTTAGTACCTACTGCTGCAGCGGACTACCTGGAATATGAGCGCTTTCAGTTAATAGATGCCCTGCAGCCCTTTATTGATGCAGAAAAAGTGAAAGTATTTTCTATCAACAGCATTAATAATGAAAGCTGGCTTAATAATGAAATGATACCGGAGCATAAAGCCATCCGCCATAATCAGTTCAATAATTATGTGTTTGATGAAGTAGTTCCTTTTATAAGAACCAATACATCAGCCGAAACTGAAATAATAATCTCCGGCGCTTCCTTTGGGGCATTGCACAGCATGAATTTATTTTTAAAACGTCCGGATCTGATCAATGGCACTATCGCAATGAGTGGTGTGTACGATCTTACAGAATATACCAAAGGTTTTTGGGATGAGCAGGTTTATCTTAACTCGCCCATGCACTATGTTCCTAATCTTACTGACGAGAATATTTTAGCAGATATCCGCAAGAGTCATCATATTCATATCCTTACAGGTAGTGGCTCCTACGAAGATCCAGATGCATCCCGAAAATTTGCAGGCTTACTGGATAATAAAGGAATTAATTATGAGCTGGATGTTTGGGGAGAAGATATGAAACATGACTGGCCCACATGGCGGGCTATGCTTCCGCATTATTTGGGAACGAGATTTTAAGATTAAGACAACGCATTTCAAATCTCATTCCGGCATGTTTTGGTTATTTTTGCAGGATGGATAAAAAATTATTTTTACTGGATGCAATGGCGCTTATTTACCGTGCTTATTATGCGCTGATACGCAATCCAATTCTCACTTCTAAAGGAAAAAATACCAACGCTCAATTCGGTTTTACAAACACATTGTTCGAGCTTATCACTAAAGAAAAACCAACCCATCTTGCTGTTGCATTTGACACGGCTGCACCTACAGAAAGACATACTGATTTTGTGGATTATAAAGCCAACCGGCTTGCTGCGCCTGAGGATATTATGCTGGCATTAGATGATATCAAAAAAATAATCAAGGGATTTAATTTGCCCGTTATTGAATGTGATGGATTTGAAGCTGATGATGTTATTGGCGGGCTTGCACAGCAGGCAGAAAAACAGGGTTACGAAGTTTACATGGTTACGCCTGATAAAGATTTTGGTCAACTCGTTACTGATAAAATAAAAATTTATAAACCAGGCTACCAGGGCGGCATAGTAGAAATTTTAGGAGCGAAAGAAGTTTGTGAAAAATGGAACATAAAAGATGTATCACAGGTAATTGATATTTTAGGATTGATGGGAGATGCAGTGGATAACATTCCCGGCATTCCTGGTATTGGAGAAAAAACTGCATCAAAGCTACTTGCTGAATATGGTACACTTGAAAATATTTTAGCCAATGCAGAAAATATCAAAGGTTCATTGGGAGAAAAAATCAGAGCAGGAAAAGATCTTGCTATCATGAGTAAAAAACTGGCAACTATTGTTACCAATGCGCCATGTGAATTTCATGAAGAAGATTTTAGAATTAAGGCATACAATACAGAAGCGCTTAAAGATATTTTTACAGCGCTTGAATTTAAAAATTTAGGAAGAAGAATTTTAGGGGAAGAATATACCGCTTATGTTGTTGCCGGTACAGTTGTGCAAACTGACCTTTTCGGCAATGCAATGGAGCAGCCGCTTCCAAAGCCTGAAGACATTGCAAAACAGGAAGAAAAACCTGCAATGGTTGTTGATAAAAATATCAATAACACACCTCATCAATATTTTGCTGTGGAAGGAGAAGCAGCTATTAAAGAATTAATAGAAAAATTATCTCAGCAAACAGAAATCTCTTTTGATACAGAAACAACAGGCCTTGATGCAAACAATGCAGAGCTGGTTGGATTAAGTTTTTGCCTTACACCCGGCGAAGGCTATTATGTTCCTTGTCCTTCTGATATTGTAGAAGTAAGTATCATTCTAAATTATTTTACTGATCTTTTTAATGATGAATCAAAAATATGGGTAGGACAAAATATTAAATATGATCTGCTGGTTTTAAAATGGTATGGTGTAGAACTGAAGGGAAAAGTTTTTGATACCATGCTGGCGCATTATGTGATAGAGTCAGAGGGCAGAAGAAATATGGATATGCTGAGTGCACAATATCTCGGCTACCAGCCAATTGCCATAGAAGAATTAATTGGTAAGAAGGGAAAGAACCAGGGAACGATGAGAGATGTTGATCTTGAAAAGATAAAAGAATATGCTGCAGAAGATGCCGATATAACCTTGCAATTAAAAAATGTTTTTACACCTTTATTAAAAAAGAAAGAAGTAGAAAAGATTTTTCAGGAAGTGGAAAGTCCGTTGGTGAAAGTACTGGCTGATATGGAATATGAAGGTGTAAAAGTGGATATGGATTTTTTAAATCAATATTCTAAGGAATTGGAAACAGAAGCGAAACGTTGTGAGGAAAGTGTTTATTCGCAGGCAGGCGTTCGTTTTAATTTATCATCACCAAAACAATTAGGTGAAGTATTGTTTGAAAAATTACAACTGGATGCTAAAGGAAGAAAAACAAAAGGCGGTCAATATTCAACCGGTGAAGATGTATTGCTGAAGCTTTCCCATCAAAATAAAATAGTTGAAGATATTTTAGGCTTTCGCGAACTAACAAAGTTAAAATCAACTTATGTAGATGCATTGCCGCAGATTATTAATAAAAGGACTGGGCGTGTGCATACCAGTTACGGCCAGGCAATTGCTGTAACAGGCAGGCTTAGCAGCAACAACCCTAATCTTCAAAACATTCCTGTAAGAACAGAACGTGGAAGAGAAATACGGAAAGCATTTATACCAAGAGATTGTGATCACACAATTATTTCTGCAGATTATTCTCAAATTGAACTAAGAATTGTTGCAGCCATCAGCGGCGATCCTGCTATGTGTGAGGCTTTCAAACAAAATAAAGATATCCATACAGCCACAGCGGCAAAAGTTTTTAATGTGGCAGAAGAAGACGTGACAAAAGAAATGCGCTACAAAGCAAAAAGTGTAAACTTTGGAATTATTTACGGTCAGGGAGCATTTGGACTGGCAGAAAATATTGGTGTTTCCCGGAGTGAGGCAAAAGAAATTATTGATAATTATAAAAAGCAATTTGCCAACATTCAAAAATATATGGATGAGTCAATTAATTTTTGCAGGGAAAATGGTTACGTGCAAACGCTGATGGGACGTAAGCGCTGGCTGAAAGATATCAACTCATCTAACTTTACTGTTCGTGGTTATGCAGAACGAAATGCGATCAACTCTCCTATACAGGGAACTGCTGCTGATATGATAAAACTGGCCATGATCAAAATTCACAACGAATTTAAAAAACAAAAATTTCGATCAAAAATGGTAATGCAGGTGCATGATGAATTGGTATTTGATGCACACAAAGAAGAAGTGGAAACGATAAAACCTATCATCATCAATTGCATGCAGACTGCTTTGCAATTACCCAATGATGTACCTGCAGATGCGGAAGTTGGTGTCGGCGAAAACTGGCTGGAGGCGCATTAATTTTATATAAGTTGGTAAATTACCAACTGTAAGTTATATTTGTAAATATTACTGATGCTCATTATTTATTTAGACAAGCTTAACGAGTTTGGAAAAAAGCATGCAGATGCAAGAAAGAGTTTATCAGCATGGAAATTGGTAGTGGAAAAAATTAGTTGGAAGAAAAAGCAGGATGTTCTTCAGGATTTTCCTAAAGCAAAAATGATAAAGAATAATAGAGCAAGATTTGAAATTGTGCATAATACTTACAGGCTGATTGTGCACATACATTATGATGACAGTATTGTTGAAATAAGATTTATAGGCTCTCATAACGAATACGACAAAATAAACCCCGAAATTATTTAATATGGCAACACAATGGTTTTTGTTTAATAACGAAGCAGATTATAAAAAAGGAATATTGAGATTTGAACAAATCAGGCTTGCAAAAAAGAGTAGCAAAGAGCATAAAGAAAAACTCTTGCTTGCCTATCTTATAAATCAATATGAGCAAAAAAAATGGAGTTTGCCCGATGTTGATCCGGTAGAGTTAATTAAGATAAGGATGGAGGAGTTTGATTACAAGCCCATTGATCTTGCGAATGAATATGGAGACAAAGGAACGATAAGTAAAGTTTTAAATTACAAACAGCCTTTGTCTTTAAATATGATTCGTTTGTTTAGTAAATTATTACGCATTCCTGCGGATATATTGTTTAAAGAATACCGTCTTCAATAGAAACTTTTTTAATGTTTTTTTCTGATAAGATCCTTTCTTTTTTAAATACTCTTCAATTAGATATTGATCTCCCGAATGAGATCGAAGTAATGAACCCGTATAAGGATAAAGTTACAATGCAGGTATGCACTCAATTCTATAAAAAATATTACAGTGATAATATAAAGCGCAGGATGATCATTGGTATAAACCCGGGAAGATTTGGTGGCGGAATTACAGGCGTTCCATTCACTGACCCGATACGGTTAAAAAAAGAATGTGATATTGATAATCCATTGCCACCAAAACAGGAACTGTCTTCTGTATTTGTATACGATGTTATTAATGCTTTTGGTGGCAAAGAAAAGTTCTATAAAATTTTTTACATCACATCCGTAAGCCCTCTTGGCTTTACCAGGCATGGCAAAAACTTAAATTATTATGATGATAAAAATTTGCAAAACAATATTAAAGATTTTGTTGTTGACGGCATGAATGAGCAACTGAAATTTGGTATTGACAGGGAAGTTGCATTTTGTTTAGGGGATGGAAAGAATTATAAATATTTATCAAAGCTGAATGACGAAAAGAAATTCTTTGATAAAATTATTCCACTGTCTCATCCGCGTTTTATTATGCAATACAAATTAAAAAAGAAAGAAGAATACATTCAGTCATATCTTGAAAAATTAGAAAGCTGATTATGAAGCCTACACTTATATATTGTTATGATGCCTGGTGCGGATGGTGTTATGGGTTTAGCCAGGTGATGAAAAAGATACATTCAGAATATAAAAACCATCTCGAGATAGAAGTATTGTCTGGCGGAATGATATTGCCTGAAGAGCCTGTGCATATAGGCGCCACGGCAGGTTACATTAGTAAAGCATATAAAAATATAGAAGAGTTAACGGGCATTAAATTTGGCGAAGATTATTTATGGCACATCAAACATCCAGATCAAAGTGATTGGTATCCCAACTCAGAAAAGCCTGCAATTGCACTTTGTATTTTTAAAGAATATTTCCCCGATCAACAGGTAAGCTTTGCAGCAGATCTGCAATATGCATTGCATTATGAGGGAAGAGACCTTATCGATGATGAAGCATATCGTCATCTTTTGGAAAAATATAATTTACCGGCAGAAGAATTTTATGAAAAACTTTATGAAGAAGAATACAAAGAAAAAGCGTATTACGAATTTGCCTTATGTAAGCAATTGCAGGTTACAGGATATCCCGCCGTACTTATGCAAATAAGTGAAAGTAAATTTTATTTACTGGCAAGAGGGTATACAGATTACGAAACACTTAATGAAAGAATAAAAAATTGTTTGAATGAAAATTTGATAAGTGAATAAGGTTACAAAAGATATTGCTACAAGAGGGGATATTGAATTGCTCATGAATACTTTTTATGAAAGATTGTTAGCAGATGAAAATATCAGTTACATCTTTACTGATGTTGCAAAACTTGATATTAAAACACATATACCTGTTATTGCTGATTTTTGGGAAACGGTATTACTAAATAAAATGTTTATCACAATAATACTATGAAGATCCATCTTGAATTAAATGATAAAATACCTTTAGAGAAAGTGTATTTTGATGTTTGGCTAAATCATTTCAACAACAGTATTGAGGAATTTTTTGAAGGAGATATTGCTTTATTGGCAAAACAACGTGCCAGGTCTGTTGCTACTGTTATGCAAATAAAAATTGCGCAAAAAAATAAACTTTAACGCAATTAAAAAAGCCCCGCAGATTTTTGCGAGGCTTTACATAATAAAATTTATTGTCCCGGAGGTCTCTGTCCGTTACCACGCTGCTGGCGCATTGCTGCTTCCATTTCTTTAAGTTTACTAAATTGATCCTCTTTCAATATTATTTTAAGCTTTGCATCTCTGTCCGCAGAAAGCTTGTCCATGTCGGCTCTTTCGGGCCTTGTTCCTGGCGCTAAACCTTC
>JADGPX010000255.1 GCA_017882215.1 Chitinophagaceae bacterium
GTAAAAGTGCCGGTAGAAGTTTGGCAAAACAATACGAGTTGGATAGTGAAATTAAATACAACAGAGAAAATTAAGTCGGTTACAATAGATCCTGACAGAGTATTTCCTGATGTGAATTATGATAATAATAAATATCTGAACCATGATTAATAAGATTATTGGATTAAAAGGATTAAATGCTAACTATTACAGATAAAATCTTTTATATTTTTTTACCTTTTTAATCTCCTTAATCTTTTAATCCTATTAATCATGGTTCAGATGATTTCCATCTGCCGCTTTTAATATACCAAAAGGCGATAACAAATATTATCGTCCAGTAAACAAATTCATTTGTCCATGCTATTGTAAGCGATAACCTGAACCGTACCATTACCAGGTAAATATAAATGAGGTAACAAATAACAGCTATCAGTTCAATAAGTAAATTCATTTTTGTTTTACCTGTACCGGTAACATCATTAAGCCAGATTACTGCAATGCTCATCATTATCATTCCTAAAGAAACAATTCTTACTACCAATCCGCCTAAAAAAATATTATTGGCAATAAAATTATGTTGGGTATTATCAGGGCAACAGAAATTGGCAATCCTATTTTTAATATTTGCCTGTTGGTGATCTTTACCTGTAAGCTTTTATCAATTGCTATACTCATAAAAAGTTTGCAAACATAATCGGTTAATACGTTTATTGGTTAATTAGTTTATTAGTTAATTACCAATCACATTTTAAACGGACAAACGAATTAACGGATAAACCTTTAAACAGATAAACAAATAAACGGTTGTAAATTGCCACACTTAAATTATTTTCATTTGAATCCTGTTTTTGAAATAATACCCGAAGCAATTTTTTTTCAGCAAACAAATCTTATTTGTGAAATAAGTACAAACAGCTTTTCTTATATTTTTGAAAATGATATAGAGAAAAAGTTTTACGGCTTATCTGTTTTTCATTTTGATAAAAAAGATTTTGATATTTCAGAACAGTTAAAAGATATTTTTAAAGAGCAATCTCTGCTCCGTAAGAATTATAAGAAAGTTTTTATTTCGTTTTCAGGTGAGGAAAGCGCTTTGCTTCCCGAAGAATTATACAATCCCGGCGGGAATGCATCATTGCTTAACGCACTTTATGGAGATCTGCATGATGGAATTATTTTAACTGATTTGGTTGCAGATAAAAAACTATACAATGTTTATAGAATGCCCGCCGCAATTCACAAAGTAATAGTTGAGCAATTTCCTTTGGCTGTTTTTAGTCATCAGTATTCGCTTTTAATAAAACAGGAATTTGGCAGTAGTGATCTGCTCAAAATCATTTTTTACAAGGATACATTTGTAGCAACATTAATTAAATCAGGTGAATTAAAACTAATGCATACTTATTTATATCAGTCAGGTACAGATGTGGTTTATCATCTCTTAAATATTTGCCGTCAATTTGATATGGCAAATGTTCCTTTGCGTATAGGAGGGATGATAGAAATTGATTCTAACCTGCATAAGGAGATCAGTCACTATTTTCCAAATATAACTTTTGATGAACTGCCTGCTGAGTATGAATTTGCTGTAAGCCTTAAAGAATTTCCGCCTCATTATTTTAGTCATTTGTATTCACTTGCTTTATGCGTATAATCAGTGGCATACATGGCGGAAGAAAGATATCACCCCCGGCAAAAATGCCATATACACGTCCCACTACTGATATAGCCAAAGAAGGTCTGTTTAATATCATTGAAAATAATCTTGATATTTCATCACTTAAAACGCTTGATATTTTCGGCGGCACAGGCAGTATCAGTTATGAACTGGCATCAAGGGGTGCACCTGATCTTACTATTGTTGAAAAAGATCCGGCGATGTATGAATTTATAAAAAAGACTGCTGCAGCGTTGAACTTTGAAAATTTTAAAGTAATTAAAATGGAGGTGTTTAAATTTTTGCAGCAATACTCCGAGACCTTTGATCTTATTTTTGCCGGACCTCCTTATGCACTTACAACTATTGATGACCTTCCAAAAATAATTTTTGAAAAAAAGCTCTTAAATAAACATGGATGGTTCATACTGGAACATACACCTGCAAATAATTATAAAGCTTTTCCGCGGTTTAAAACGCATCGAAATTATGGCACCACTGTTTTTTCTATCTTTATAAATAATTAAATAATTTTTGTGACGAAGGCAGCGCTTAGAAAAATATATAAAGAAAAAAGAAAAAAAATTTCATGGAAAGACAAAGAGTGTTGGACAGACCTGATACTTATTAATTTTCAAAAGCTTGATCTGCCTTTTATTAATTGTGTTCACACTTACCTGGCTATTGAAAACCAAAATGAAGTTGAGACAGAGAACATAATCCGTTATCTTAAATTTAAAAATCCCGGAATAAAAATAGTAGTGCCTAAAATAAATTTAGATGCAGGAGAGATGAAGCATTATATTTTTAATGATGATGTTGAAATGGCTCCCAATTCATTTGGAATAATTGAACCTGTTAAGGGAGAAAAAGTTAATTCCGGTGAAATTGACCTTGTACTCACTCCTTTATTGGCATTTGATAAAAGAGGCTACCGTGTTGGCTATGGTAAAGGTTTTTACGATAAATTTTTTCAGCAATGTAATAGCAATGTGATAAGAGTAGGGCTTAGTTTTTTTGATGCTGAAGAAATAATTGATGATATTAATCCCTATGATATGCCTTTGCATTATTGTATTAGCCCGAATTCAGTTTATGCATTTTAATATTAAAACATGGAGATAAAACAGGAAACGATTGAGAACACCGGACGCTTTTATATTGAGGAAGGTAACCATACCGTAGCTGAATTGTATTATCATTTTACTGATAAAAATACGCTGTTGATAACGCATACAGAAGTTAGTGAAAGCCTTGGCGGCAAAGGAATTGGCAGGCAATTAGTTTCTGCTGCTGTTGATTATGCCAGGAAGAATTCTTTTATGATCAAGGCAACATGCCCTTTTGCAAAAAAAGTATTGGACAGAACCCCTGAGTTTGCAGATGTTTATAATACTGAAAAAAATAAAAGCTAATGCTTAAGAGTTTCAGATTTGTTTTATTTCCATTGTCAGTTTTATATGGCTTCATTATCTGGTTGCGTAATAAACTGTACGACAAAAATGTTTTTAGATCGGTATCATTTAATTTCCCCATCATTTGTGTTGGCAATCTTTCCGTAGGAGGCACGGGTAAAACACCTATGGTTGAGTACCTGGTACGGCTTTTAAAAGATGAGTATAAAGTTGCCACTATGAGCAGGGGCTATAAGAGAAAAACAAAAGGCTTTGCTATTGCCAACGAAAACACAACCGCTTTGGATATTGGTGATGAGCCGATGCAGTTCTATAAAAAATTTCCTGACATTACTGTATCTGTTGCTGAAGAAAGATTAGTATCAATTCCTCAATTGTTGCATGACAAGCCAGATGCAAGGGTTATTATTTTAGATGATGCATTCCAGCACAGGCAGGTAAAAGCCGGACTGAATATTTTACTTACAGAATACAGGGACCTATTTACCAGGGATTTTATTTTGCCGGCTGGTAATCTCAGAGATGTAAAAAACAGTTATAAAAGAGCTGATGTAATTATTGTAACCAAATGCAAATCTCATTTAACTGAAGAAGAAAAGAATAAAATGATTGAGGAGATAAAGCCACTGGCACATCAAAAAATATTCTTTACAAAAATAGAATACGGAAGCCCTTATCATTTATTTAATAAGCAGGAAAAATTTTTATCGCCTGATACAAATATCTTATTGGTATGCGGCATAGCCAATCCAAAACCGATAAAAGAGGTTTTAAATACCTATGCAGCCACTTATGATATGATGCGTTTCAGGGATCACCATATTTTTAGTATCGACGACCTGAAAGAAATTAAGGAGCAGTTTGAAAAGATGGATACAGAAAATAAAATAATACTTACCACTGAAAAAGACGGTGTTCGTCTTGCAAAATTTGAAAATGAATTAAAAGATCTGCCGGTGTATGTTTTTCCTATCCGGCATAAAATATTATTTGGAGAAGAAGATCAGTTGAATACAATTATACAAGATTTTATTAAAACATATCCTAAACATAATATTTCTTATAATTAATATTATGTTAAGTACCCGCACGGGGCACTCTCACAAAGAAAAATAAATCCCA
>JADGPX010000256.1 GCA_017882215.1 Chitinophagaceae bacterium
GGAAAAATGATTGATGGAGGAGCGGCAACTGTTTTAGATATGCCGTTAGATAAAAATAAAATTTTGAAGGAAATAAAATTACAAACCATTGCCAACGATGTTGTGATTGGCTTAATGAGTTTAACATTGGTTCGTTAAATAAAATATTATCTATGAAAAAGATCATAACCCGGCTATTTGTATTCGCCTTTTTATTAGTTCCGGCAATTGCCTTTGCTCAATTAAATGCTGACCAGGTTTATATGTTTTGCTATTTCAAAGGCAATGGTGATGGCTTGCATCTTGCATATAGCAATGATGGGTATAGCTGGAAAGCATTGTTTAATGACAGTATTTTATTAAAGCCAACTGTGAGTAAAGATAAACTGATGCGTGACCCATGTATTATTAGAGGCGGCGACAAAATGTATCACCTCGTGTGGACGGTAAGCTGGAATGACCGTGGCATTGGCTATGCTTCATCCAGGGATTTAATTCATTGGTCTGAACAAAAATTTATTCCTGTAATGATGCATGAAGACTCTGCAAAAAATTCATGGGCGCCGGAGCTTACTTATGATGCCAGAAAAAAACGATACATGATTTATTGGGCAACAACTATCAGCGGACGCTTCCCTCAAAAAGATACATCAGCAGAAGGCAGCAGAAACAATCACCGCATTTATTATGTAACCACTAAAAATTTTAAAAAATACAGCAAAACAAAGTTGTTGTATGAGCCCGGCTTTAGTGTAATTGATGCTACTATTCAAAAGGATAAAGACAAGTATGTGATGTTCTTAAAAAATGAAACACGTGCTCCTGTTGAAAAGAATCTTCGGGTTGCTTTTGCAAAAAAACTAACAGGGCCATACAGCAATCCCGGTTCTCCTATAACCGGTAACTATTGGGCTGAAGGACCAACCGCTATTAAAATAGATAATGCCTGGATAGTTTATTTTGATAAATACCGCGATCATCAATATGGGGCTGTAACATCAACTGATCTTATACATTGGACAGATATTTCGGATAAAATACATTTTCCGAAAGGTGTAAGGCATGGTACTATATTTACTATTTCTAAAGAAGAATTTGAAAAGTTATTGGCGCAATCTAAAATGTAAATCCGGCTTAATTAAATGCATTGTATCAACTATGAACTTAGAAATAACTTTTAATTTTCAAAAGAGGTGGAGTTAGCTTATTCGGGTAGCAAGAATTTCTTACGCATTGGGTAGCATAATACAGTTGTTGGTGAGCATCGCACAAAACCAATACACAGAACACCAACGCAGTAAAAGAGAGAATGACTTACAACATTCCCACAAAAGTCTTCATCTCAAATCATCCTTCAACACATTCCATACATTTTCTGCTACTATTTTATGGCCTTCTGCTGTTGGGTGTATGCCATCCTGCTGATTAAGTTTTGCATCGCCGCCAACGCCTTGCAAAAGAAAAGGAATTAAGGCTATTTTGTTCTTTGCAGCGAGGTCGGGATATAAGTTCTTAAACTCTGTTGCATATTGCTGACCCATGTTGGGCGGTATTAGCATGCCGGCAAGTACCAGCTTTGCTTCGGGATATTTTGCTCTTACCTTATCAATAATAGCTTGCAGATTTTTTCTTGTCTCTGTCAAAGGAATTCCACGCAGACCGTCGTTTCCGCCCAATTCAAGAACAAATACATCAACCGGTTGACGCAATATCCAGTTAACACGGCTGTTTCCTCCCGAAGAAGTTTCACCGCTTACGCCTGCATTTATCACTTTGTAATTAAGCTTTAACGAGTCAATCTTATTTTGTATTAAAGCAGGAAAAGCTTCGGATGGATCTACACCATAACCTGCTGTAAGGCTATTGCCAAAAAAAAGGATGGCTTTCACTTTTGCTGTAGAAACAACAGGATTATTTTTACCAGCCTGTTGTTTAGAGTTTATACCTTGTTTGTTATTGTTACAGCTAACTATTGCCATTAATAAAAACAGGTTAATAAAGGAGAGGGTTTTATTCATTAAATAGTTGATAAAGTTTGAAGTTGCACGCATTTAAAATAAGAATTCAGGTATTTTTATATTTAACCTCATCCCAACCCTTCTCCAAGGGAGAAGGGCAAGAAGAAGTCCTCTCCTTTGGAGAGGATTTAGGTGAGGTCTTGATACAGCAAGTTAAATCAAACCACATGGAAACTATTCTTAATCTTCAGCAGGTAAGTAAAACTTATAAAAGCGGAAGCCGTGTATTAGCCGTTCTGGACAATGTAAGTTTTGCTGTTCAGGCAGGCTCTGCCTTGTCTATTGTCGGGCCATCAGGTAGCGGCAAAACTACCTTGCTTGGCTTATGTGCCGGGCTGGACCGCTCTTCATCAGGCAACGTGGAACTGCAGCATATGCAGTTGGAAGTTCTAAATGAAGACCAGCTTGCTTCGGTCAGAAATAAATATGTAGGCTTTATCTTTCAAAATTTTCAATTGATGCCTACATTAACTGCGCTTGAAAATGTAATGGTGCCCCTGGAACTTCGCGGTGAGAAAAAGGTACGGGCAAGGTCAATGGACCTCCTGGATAAAGTCGGGCTTGCCGATCGCAGCCATCATTATCCTGCACAGCTAAGTGGTGGCGAGCAACAACGTGTTTCCATTGCAAGAGCCTTTGCCAACCGGCCCCGAATATTATTTGCAGATGAACCTACCGGTAATCTTGATGCAGAAACAAGTGGAAAAATAGTGAACCTTATTTTCGATCTTAATAAAGAAGCCGGCACCACATTATTGCTGGTAACGCACAATGCTGAACTTGCTGCACGAACGCAACGCATCATACATTTAAAGGGTGGAAAAATAGTAGCTGATAAACCAACGACGGCGACAGTAAGCAATATTTGACAGAGGAGGATTTAGGCTAATTCTTATTTTGAGGTGCAGAAGAAGGTATTAGTTTTGTGATACCCATTTAGGGAAATGATTTTAAGAACCTTTCAATTACTTCTTTGGCGAACCTTAGTAGAAAACAAATGGCATCAATGATTCAACCTTATTACCTTATTCTCAAATAAAATGAAAATAGAATACAACAATTTATATACCCATTTCATATTTACGACCTTGCATCGCTTACCTCTTATTTCTGAAAAACACCGGGAACGAATTGAAAAATATATTACCGGCATAGTTAACAATAACGATTCCCAATTATATGCCATATACGCTAATCCAGAGCATGTTCATTTTCTTGTATCTCGTTCTCCGAAATTATCAGAAGAAATTCTGGCTTCCCTGATAGCTGAAAGTTCTCAACGATTCATAAACCAAAATAAACTATGTAACAATCAATTTGCCTGGCAAGAATCTGCTTCTGCATTTTCAGTATCAAAGTCGGATGTTGATCCCGCATGTGTGCGGGATAAATACATTCTTAATCAACCGAAACACCACCGTAAAGTAAGTTTCTCAGAAGAATATGAAGCATTTATAAAATTTTACCAAAAAACCTTGCACTCTTCTGGGAAGCATAAGTAAAAATAAGGTAATAAGGTTGCAAGATTTAATGAGCCACTTTTCTACTAAGGTTGAAAGACTTGCCTGTAGGGAGGCAGCGTAAGGAAATAAAGTTTTGAATAATTAGAGTTGTAAACAATGCCAGCACCTCAAAATAAGAATTAGCCTGGATTCGAATTATCTTAAAAAGCAGTAATGAAGCATATAACTTCAGCAGAAAAAGAGATTAGTGATTATAATAACGGCCTTAACTTTCCATGGCTTATACAAATGGCATGGCGCGACAGCAGGCGAAACCGTTCACGCTTACTGCTTTTTATATCGTCCATTATTTTAGGCATTGCTGCATTGGTTGCTATATATTCTTTAGGCAATAATTTGCACGATGAAGTGAATAACCAGGCTGCATCATTATTAGGCGCCGACCTTGAAATTTCCGGCAACCAGCCTGCAACTCCTGCAATTAAAAACATAATTGATTCTTTAGGCGACAGAAGATCGGAGGAACGCAGCTTTGCTTCTATGGTGTTGTTTACAAAAAATGGTGGTACAAGATTAGTGCAGGTACGTGCCCTTGAAGGTGAATTTCCTTATTATGGTTCGCTGGAAACATCGCCGGAATCAGCAGGCATGTCTTTTCGTTCTAAGCAACAGGCATTGGTAGACGAAACCCTTATGCT
>JADGPX010000054.1 GCA_017882215.1 Chitinophagaceae bacterium
AATTGCCTCCTCTCATAATGAAGATAAATTTACATTATGCTATTTATGGCAGGGACAAATAAATACTTCTATGAAAGACATTCACCAGAGAGAACAATTCGATGGATACACAATGCTCGAGCTTCATGAACATGAGTTTCCAAAAACTTTAACAGGCTCCTATTTTACTAATCGAAAATCTTCGCAAACACGTGGGGGAATTGAATTAAAGTGGGTATCGAATAGCATGAAGAGAAAGCTTGAATAATATTTTTGAAAAACAATTTTTATTTGTTTGCGTAGTTACTTTTACTTATCCCAAACGATACTTTTCTTCTCTTTAACATCCGTTTTCCAAACCTCTTCGTAAGTTTATATTAATTATTCTTATTAATTATTCTTTGATTTTAATTTATAGAATAAAATAATTGAAGACAATATTAGCGTAACGCCATTGGCAAGAATTACCGGTGTATTCTTTGTAAATAAGCCATAAATAAGCCACATTAGTGTGCCAAATGTAAATAAAGAATACATGGCTGAAGAAATTGCAGTAGTATCTTTGGTGCGGATTATTTTTATTGCCTGCGGCACAAAAGATATTGTTGTACAAAATGCTGCTGTTATACCTGCTAATGCTATCCAGTTCATTAGTTATTTTTTATTTAACATCTAAGTTTTAAAGCCTTTCGTAAATTTATCTAAATTTTTTAGTATGAAATTTTTATCGTCATTATTTTTTGCATTGGCAGTGTTGTTTACATTATCTTCCTGTGCACAAAAAACAAAAAATCAACAAAGTAATTCTCCTAAAAAAGATCTTTCAAAATATAGCCAGGCAACTTTTGCAGCAGGCTGTTTCTGGCATGAAGAGGCATTGTTTGAAAGTGTAAAAGGAGTGCAGGAAGCCATATCAGGCTATGAAGGCGGTAAAACTAAAAACCCATCTTACGAGGAGTTGGAAAACGGAACTACCGGTCATGCAGAAACTGTAAATGTTTATTATGATTCTTCCGTTATCACTTATCCAACTTTATTAAAAATATATTTTGCAGCGCAGGATCCAACTTCTGTAAATGGGCAGGCGCCTGATTTTGGAACACAATACCGGTCAATACTTTTTTACAGGAATAATACTGAGAAACTGCTGGCAGAAAATTACATTAAGCAGTTAACCGCTTCAGGAAAATATAAAAAACCCATTGCTGTTCAGGTGGTTCCCTTTACAAAATTATGGCAGGCGGAAGATTATCACCAGGATTTTATTCAACATAATCCTGACCAGGGATATGTTCAGGCAGTTTCTATTCCTGAGATAAAAAAATTTCAAAAAGAATATCCGCAATTAATTAAAAAAGATCATATTTTTTAATTGGTAAAAAGTTAGCTGCCTCTCATAACTTTACAACTATAAATTAAGCAGATGAAAAAGATTTCAATAGTTGTACTGTTTTTTATTGCAGCCTGCAGTAGTTCAAAACAAATCAGCAAAACCACTTCGTTATTACCTCAAAACATAGCCGTTACAGGAAAAGTATTTGCAAGCCTGTATCAACAGCAGGCAGCGGAATACAGGGCTCTGTGTTTGCAGGCTTTTAATATTGCACGGCTAAGAGTAGATGAGAATTTACAAACAACTTCGGGTAAACCAAAAGCGATTATTACGGATATAGATGAAACCATTTTGGATAACAGCGCTTACGAGGTACATCAAACTTTGCAGGGAAAAGATTATGAATCCGCATCCTGGTATCAATGGACAGATATGAGCCAGGCGGATACAGTACCCGGTGCTCCTGCTTTTTTAAAATATTCAGCATCAAAAGGTATCCAGATTTTTTATATTACCAACAGGGAAGAAAGGGAGCGGAACAGTACGCTTTTAAATCTTCAAAAATTTAGTTTGCCAAATGCAGATAATACACATCTTATCGTAAGGCAAGGCACATCAAGTAAAGAAGTAAGAAGGCAACAGGTAGCCGCATCACATGAGATCATTTTATTAATGGGTGATAATCTTGCTGATTTCAGTTCTATGTTTGATAAAAAATCTATGGATGAACGTCAGCAAAATACAGATCACATGGCTGCAGAGTTTGGGAAAAAATTTATTGTAATTCCTAATCCCGTTTATGGTGATTGGGAATCCGTAGTGTACAAATACAGCAACACATTAAAAACTGCACAAAAAGATTCTGTAATAAAAAGTTTGCTTAAAGGGTACTGATTTTTTTACAAAGATTTTGTACAATGCACACTCCGCATTATTCAGCCTGAATAATGCAATTTTTGATATACTTTATTTTTATAATAGGCATGATTTTTTCTGACAGATTTATTCAATCAAAAAATCTTTTTATGGAAACAATGATAAATCTCAACGACCTGCTGAAGCATGAGATATTGGATCTTTATTCAGCAGAAGAACAGATCATAGAGGCATTGCCTGCGATGATCGAAAAAGCAAAAAACCTGAATTAAAAAAAGTATTACGGGAACATCTTAAAGTAACCAAAGAGCAAAAAAAACAGGCTTGATAAAGTAAAACAAACCTTTGGTGAGGGTAACGGGCAGGGTGGCGAAAGCGGAGAAAATAAAGGTTTTTTCTCCCGTTTATTCGGTATCCCCTCTATTCTAATCTTATCTCACTGAATTATTTAATATTCCTTCGAGGCAGCAAAATGTTAAGTGTAATAATCTCTATCTAAGGTGATCAGAGGTTATATTAATTTTGTTTTGAGTTTTTATAAATTATAAATTTTAATTGCATTTTACTTAGTTATGAATATATAAATAAGAGTTATATTATCATCTATGAACATAAATTCTTGATTAATTTTTATAAATTTGTTATATAGAATTTAAATAAAGTGCAAATTGATTATTGCTATATTTTAAGGAATAAGTGATTATCCAGATTTTCATATTTTTTTCCAAAATTTTAAGCTAATATCAGATTTATACACCTGCTAAAATTCTTATGATTCATAACTTATCAAAATATATTTTATTTAAGGTAGTTATATTCATGCTGTTTTGTAGCTTATCGCAAAATTTATTAGCTCAACTAAAAGCAAATTTTTCAGCAATACCTACTTTGGGTTGTACTCCTTTAGTTGTTAGTTTTTCTGATGCCTCTACCGGAAACCCTACATCCTGGAAATGGAACTGGGGCATAGGAACATCTCTACTGCAAAATCCATCTGCGACTTTTTTTGCACCCGGGCAATACACTGTTAAATTAACTGTAAGTAATTCAAGTGGAACTGATTCAATAATAAAGGTTCAATACATAACAGTAAATGCATCACCTACGGTAATCTTTTCAGGAACACCTCTAACAAGTTGTTCAGTTCCTTTATCAGTTCAATTTACTGATCAAAGTATTGCCGGGAGTGGAAATATCGTTTCATGGGAATGGGATTTTGGTGATGGTTTTCTTTCATCTGCCCAAAATCCTCAACATACTTATACCAACCTAGGTAATTATAATGTTACTTTAAGAATCACTAATAGTTTCGGCTGTTTTAAAACACTTGCTAAAACCAATTACATTAAACTAAGCGGTGTACAATCTGATTTTACCAACACTTCACCTGCCACCTGCGTTGCACCGGTTACAATTAATTTTCAAAATCTCTCTATAGGGGGGCTTGGCACTTTAACCTATCAGTGGTTATTTGGAGATGGAGGTACATCTACCGCAGCAAATCCTTCTCATGTTTATAACACAACAGGTTCTTATACTGTAACATTGATTACGACCAGTTCTTTTGGGTGTAGCGATACTCTTGTAAAACCAAATGCAGTAGTTTTTGGCAGCCAGCCTAATTTTTCAATACCTCCTGTTGTATGTGCATTAACTCCAATTTCTATTGGTAATACAAGTATACCTACGCCCACAAGTTCCTTTTGGGATTTTGGTGATGGCACCAATTCCAATGTTTACAACCCAGTTAAAACCTATAGTATCCCCGGGGTGTATTCTATCAGACTAGATGCAAACTTTGCCGGATGTTCCAATTCAGTAACTAAATCCATTACTGTTTTATCAAAGTCGATTGCCAATTTTAATGCTGATATACTTGGTTCATGCAAAGCTCCTTTAACAGTAAATTTTACGTCTAATTCCCCCGGGGCAACAAGTTATAAGTGGACATTTGGAGATGGAGGTACATCTACCGCAGCAAATCCATCATATACTTATTCGACCCTTGGTATATATGATGTAAAACTCATAGTAACAAATGCCGGAGGCTGTTCGGATACATTATTTAAGAAAGGTTACATTAAAATTCAGCCTGTTACGGTAACTATTCCGGACCTTCCGGACGAAGGCTGTGCCCCGCTTACACACAATTTTACAACGAATGTTGTATCTGTAGATGCTGTAGCAAGCTATCAATGGGATTTTGGTGATGGTAATACATCTACTTCACCAAACCCGTCACATACATATCCAAATCCTGGTAATTATACAATAACGGTAACGGTTACTACTGTAACCGGATGTAATGGAACAGCGACTTTTTTGGCTGGCATTAAAACCGGGGTTAAACCAATTGCCAATTTTATAGCTAATCCAATAAATGTTTGTGCAGATACGCTAATAGAGTTTACTGATCTTTCAACTGGTAATCATGATAAATGGTTATGGAGTTTTGGCGATGGAGGTACTGCATTTTCAGGAAATCCTGAGCATAAGTATACTGATACAGGTTATATGACTGTAACATTAATTGTATGGAATAATGGATGTGCAGATGGTTTAACATTTACTAATTATATATATATAACTCCACCAATAGCAATTTTCAGAGATACCTTTACTTGTGAATTTCCAAATCAGAGACAATTTATAGACAGCTCAATAGGCGCTGATACACATTTATGGAATTTTGGAGATCCTGGTAGTGGGGCACAAAACACATCTACTTTAATTAACCCTTCACATACCTTTACTGCAGCAGGGACTTATATGGTAAGCCTTACTGTTACAAATGCAATCACGGGTTGTAGTTTCACAAAAATAAACCCGGTTAATGTACTAGCTGATAAGGCTAATTTTATCGCAACGGACACTGCTATTTGTACAAGAGATTCAACAATTTTACAAATTCAAAACATTGATACAGCCAATATTGTTTCTTATTTATGGGATTTTGGTGATGGAACTATTTTTTTAGATTCTACAGGTACGGTCACTCACATTTATAATACAAAGGGAAGATATTCTGTTAGTCTGGTTATTACAAGTATTTATGGTTGCAAGGATACACTTGTCAAAACCAATTATATTTATGTTGGTAATCCTATTGCAGATTTTGCTGCAACCACTCAGGGAGCATGTCTTAGTAGCCCTTTAATGACTTTCAATGATAATACAATAGTTGATCCTGCACATCCTATTACCGAGTGGATAGTTAATTATGGGGATGGTGTAATTGATACAGTTCATTCTACACTATTCCAGCATTCTTATACAGCTGAAGGTTTATATGGTATTTCCGTGAAAGTAAAAGATAATGAAGGTTGTGTTGATAGTACTATTAAAACAGATTATATACGTATCACCAAACCGATAGCTAATTTTTCAACAAATGATACTATACTATGTCCTGATTACCCTGTGGTTTTTAAAGATAGCTCAATCGGAATTGTTCTTACGTATCTTTGGGACTTTGGTGATGGCACAACTTCTACATCACCTACTCATCGATATTCTACAAATGGAATTTATACCGTTAAGCTAATTATTAAAGATTATTTTGGATGTATTGACAGTATGGTAAAAAAGTCATATATAACGGTAAAATCAACAAAAGCTGATTTTACTTTGAGTGATACATTGAGTACATGCCCACCGCTGGTAGTAAAATTTACTAACCAATCAACTGATTATACCAGTTTCACATGGGATTTCGGTGATGGTACCACGAGCAAACTAGATACACCAACTCATTTTTATTCTTCAACAGGAATCTTTAATGTAAAGCTAATTGCCATCAGTCAGGGTGGTTGTATGGATGTAAAAACACGTCAAATAGTTATCCGGGGTCCCCGAGGCTCGTTAAGCTATTCTAATCTACGAGGGTGTATTCCTTATCAAACAAATTTTACAGTGCATACTCCTGATAAACTTTCTTTTATCTGGGATTTTAATGATGGAACAACTATTAAAACTACGGATACTACTATCAGCCACACGTATGTAAATGCTGAATCATATCTTCCCAAAATTATTTTAGTGGACCCAAACGGATGCCAGGTTGCCATCACAGGGAGTGATAGTATTTATGCTTTGGATGTAACTGCCCGTTATACTATAAATCGATTTATTCTTTGTGATTCAGGTTTTGTAAATTTTAATAATACCAGTATTAGTAATGACTCCATCGTTTCTTATACATGGATATTTGGAGATGGTGATAGTTCGAATCTGGAAAATCCTACTCATTATTATAAAGCATCGGGCATTTACAATACTAGCCTGAAAGTCATTACCCAGACTGGTTGTACAGATACAGTTAGTGCTACGGTACCTATTAAAGCAGTGCAAAGCCCCGATATAGGAATTATAGGCGACTCCACAGTATGTGTTCCTGCTATGCTCACATTTTCCGGACAAATACTAAGACCCGATACATCTGCAATTACCTGGAAATGGACTTTTGGTAATTCGCAGGTTTCAACCTTGCAAAATCCTGCCCCTCAAAGTTACCCATTAGCTGGAACATACCAGGTGCAGGCAATAGCTACAAACAGCAATGGCTGTAAAGATACAGCTACAACTATTTTGCAGGCACATCCTTCACCAATTGTGATAACAAATCCTGACACACTTATTTGCCAAGGCAATTCCATTACACTAAATACTTCAGGAGCTGCTGCCTATAGTTGGTCTCCCGGTACTGGATTGTCGTGTATTAATTGCGCAAATCCTATTGCAACTCCTGACAGCAATATGAAATATATAGTAACTGGTACAAGTAGTTTTGGATGTATTGCTAAAGATTCTGTATTACTAACTGTAAAGCAGCCTTTTATTATAGGGATAAATCCCTTTGATACTTTATGTGTAGATAGGTCAATAAAATTAAATGCAAGTGGGGCAGAACTTTATACATGGTCACCCCCAACGGGATTGAGTAATCCAAATATTTCTAACCCTACTGCTTCCCCGCAACAAAGTACAAATTATACAGTTATTGGCACTGATAAGGCGGGATGCTTTAAAGACACGGCTTTTGTAGGAATTACTGTATATCCTTATCCAACAGTAAATGCCGGCTTAGACACGACTATAATTATAGGGCAAAGTGTACACCTTGTCCCTACTATCTCAAATGATGTAATAAATGTTATATGGTCACCCTCTAATAGCATAGCCAGTTATCTGTATCCTGGTATAATTGCAAGGCCTTTTGCCAATACAGAATATACGGTGGAGGTATCAAATATTGGCAAATGTAAAGTAAGTGATAGGGTAACCATTTTTGTTATATGTAACAATATGAGCGCTTTTATACCCAATACATTTTCACCCAATGGTGATGGTGTTAATGATATATTTTATGTTAGAGGGATTGGCATTTTTCGGATAAAAACATTAAGAATATTCAACAGGTGGGGCGAAGTTGTTTTTGAAAGTTCTAACACATATCCAAATGATGCATCATCCGGATGGAATGGCACTTTTAAAGGACAAAAGCTAACACCCGACGTATTTGTTTATATGGCAGATATACTTTGTGAGAACAATGCTATATTAAGTTACAAAGGCAATGTAACGTTGATTAAATAAAACAATAATAATTATATTCTCAAAAAAGAATAGTAATGGTACAATCTTTCAAAAAATATATCCTACATTTTATTTTTATTCTGTTTTCATCTTCTAACAGTTTCTCGCAAGATATCCATTTTTCTCAATTTTTTGAAACACCCTTACTTCGTAATCCGGCATTAGCAGGTATTTTTAATGGTGATTTTCGGATGCAGGGCGTTTATAGGACTCAATGGAATAGCGTAACGGTTCCATATCAAACTGCTTCTTTAAATGCTGAATATAAATTACCGGTAGGACGTAGTAATGATTTTTTAACACTAGGGGGAGAAGTATTGTACGATAAAGCTGGTTCAGTTGCATTGACTACAACGCATTTACTGCCAGTTCTTAACTACCATAAATCCTTAAACGATCAAAGAAATATGTATCTTTCTATAGGATTCATGGGTGGTCTGGTACAAAGACGTCTTGACCCTTCTAAAATTACGACCAACAATCAATACAGTGGAACGGGGTATGATCCGGGTTTAAGTAATGGGGAAAATTTTTCTAATTACGGCTATACATATTTCGATGCAAGTACTGGGCTCAGCTTTAATACGCAGATTGGCAATAACATAGATAATAATATATTTTTGGGAGCAGCATATCATCATTTTAATAAATCAGCTAAAATATCTTTTTTTGGAAATGATACAATCGAAATGAACCCTAAATGGGTTTTTTCCGCTGGGGTCCGGATGAGCGTCACTGATTATTCTTATATTACTTTTCATGGAGATTATTCTCGGCAGGGGCCAAATACGGAAACTATCGGAGGCGTAATTTATTCCCATAAACTTGATGACCCTTCAGATCCAAAATACATTTTGCATGCTGGTGCTTTTTTAAGGTGGAAAGATGCGCTTGTTCCGGTTGTAAAATTGGAGTATAAACCATTTTCTGTGGCTTTAAGTTATGATGTAAATGTATCACCACTTAAAACGGCCAGTCATGGGCGTGGAGGGATGGAGATGTCCATTTCTTATCAGGCTTTTATCAATAGAAACTCCTCCAGGAATGATGTGTTATGTCCAAGATTTTAAAATTCATTCAAACAAAAAATCAACATATAATTTCTGAAATTAGAAAAGAATTTAATTTTCTCCAACCCAATTTTTGGCTTCTTCTAGTTCAGTAATTTGGAAGCCTTTATATATGCCGGCACTAAATGCTCAAAAACATTGGTGATCTTTTTTATGATGTAGTAGTGGCTTACAATAGCTACTTTATGCCAATGGCTTAAATGTTTTAAGCCAACCAGGGCATCATCAACCCAGGCTCCAAATGTATAATTGCTCACATCAGTATCAAGCCACAAAAGAAAATTTATCTTATTAAACTTTTTTGATTGCGCATCTACTGCAGGCATTAATACCTTTTCATAATCTTCTTTGGTTACTTTACCTGTGGCATGGAAACCTACAACATTTTCCGGCAGATCATTTATTATTTCTATCATACAAAAATTTTAATCACAAAGATGTCCTCTTGCATTGATAACTGTTTTTTGTACAATTGCCTCAACAACATCCCGATTTTTAATCTTTGCTTTGGGTATTTTAATGGAAGCGTGACAATCGTGTAACTGGATAATAAGATCAGTGAAATCTTTTTTTTCTTTTTCCTTCAGTTTCAAATCTGAGCAGTAATAAGAAACTTCTAACTTTTTATCATTTGGAATAACCACTACAGTGTGCCTTGGTTTTGTTTGCATGAGGAATAAATTTTATACCGAAGTTAGATACAAAAACGCCCCCATATTTTTCAAATTCACACAGTGTTGATAAGATGTTAAGGAAGATATTTATCGATCCTGGATGGGATTAAATACAACACGGGGGTTATAATAAAAATAGCAATGCTTATCCATGGAATATAAAAAGAAATAATAATTGCAATGGTATAAACCACCGGGGAGAGAAGGAACTGGATGTGTGCTTCTTTTTTTATTTCTGCAGGTATTTCCCTGTGCAGCATATGCGTTTTACTTATGCCATACAGCCATTGAAAATATAAGGTGATATTGCAAAGAGAAAGATTTAAGCCATATACCATTATTGCATACCATTCAAAATGTATTTTTTGCTGAAAGGCAGATGCTGAAAGGAACAAGGCAAACCACCATATAAAATAATACTTCTAAAAAAATAAAGTAACGGTCTGTTCTGCCGATATATTCAAACATGAGCCTGTGACCAAACCACATTATGCCTAAAACAATAAAGCTTATCATATAACAAAGTAAGCCGTACCATGTTTCGTGTAATGCAATTGTGAAATTATTCCAGGTATTTCCTATTACATCGGGTATTTTTAGTTCAAGAACAAGAATAGTCATAGCAATGCTGAAAATACCGTCACCCAAGGCTTCCAGCCTTCCTGAAGCCATTCACAGTTTATGTTTATCAATATTCATTTCCATAAACTAAAAATTCTAAGTGAGAATGTGGGTATTCTTATAATTATTTTTAATCTTTAAAGTAAAATTCAAATACAATGGATACAAATTTTAAAAATGCAGAACAAATTTCTGTAATAAAAGATACTACTGCCAACCCTGCACCGCTTGGTTTGCTTGGTTTTGGTATGACAACTGTTTTATTAAATCTTCATAATGCAGGATTTTATGAATTGAATTCAATGATAATGGGCATGGGGATTTTTGTAGGAGGTATTGCACAACTATTTGCCGGCTTGCAGGAGTGGAAAAAGAATAACACATTTGGCGCTACCGCATTTACTGCTTATGGTTCGTTCTGGTTATCGCTGGTAGCTTTGTGGATTATACCTAAAACAGGCTTTGGCGCTGCATATAAATCCAGCGAAACTGCAGTTGCATGGTATTTATTAATGTGGGGAATTTTCACTTTATTTATGTTCATCGGCACACTTAAACTTAACAGAACATTGCAGGTAATTTTTTTCACCCTCACTATTTTATTTTTTTTATTAGCGATAAGCGATTTTACCGGTAATGCTTCTTTAAGAATATTTGCAGGATATGAAGGTATTTTGTGTGGGCTTGCTGCAATTTACGGATGCGTTGCACAGGTGCTTAATGAAGTATATGGAAGAACGGTATTACCATTAGGAACAAGAGCAAGAGATATAACAGTTTAGTTACCCTTCACCATAAAAACACAATCTTCAATCTTTTTAATTTGATGTACTCTGTCTATGCCTTTTATGGTAGCAACAGATGGAAGCTTAATTGATTCAGATGTTTTTATTTCTTCCAGCGCCTTATAAATATTTTTTGATTTAATGGCGAACACAACACCATCTGCATTGGTTTCCTTACTGCTGATAATACCGATCACCTCACCATTTTTATTAATTACCGGACCGCCACTATTACCGGGATTTACTGAAATACTTATCTGGTAAGAAGTGGTATCTCCTGAGTAACCGGATTTTGCACTAAGATAGCCTTCTCCGTATACAACCTCTTCTCTCGGATAACCTAAAGTAAAAATTTGTTCACCCAACTCTGCTGTATTTTTTGGTATTGAATAAGGCAATATGTTGTTTCTTTTAAAACTTGTATCGGTAACTTTTAATATTGCGAGATCGGAATTTTTATTTACATAAACAGGGATAGCAATAAACTGTTCTCCTTTTTTATTTTCTATTACTAAATTGTTCGCATTATTTATTACATGAGCACTTGTAGCAATATATCCGCTAATGTCTATAAGAAAACCCGTAGCCCTAAAAGTTGGATTAAATTGCTTTTTAGTTATAAACGGAGCAGAAGGAAGGGTAGCTTGCTTTTTAAGTTGTGCAACATCCTCTTTGGTTTTTTCTATTTGTCCTTTAAGCCATGTAATATTGTTCTCTTTCTTTTTATCTGAATAAATAGTAACAAGAACAGCTGTACCAATAGAAACAATCGCCGCAATACAAGCCGCTACAGCAATTGTTCTGCGATACCGGTTCCATAAATAAACTATTTTGGCTTTACTTTTTAATTGCTTTTTAGCAATAATACCTTCATTCACCAAAGTATTTTCTACCTCATCCAATGTATGTTTAAAAAGTTTTCTTTCGCCTAATCTTTCCAGTTCATTTAAAAAGAAAGTATGCTCTACAGCCATCTGGTCTATGTCAGGATTGTTCTTACGCAGCTCATCAAAAAATGTTTTTTCCTCTGGCGTCATTTCGCCTTTTTTATATCGTTCAATGGCATCTAAAAGTAAAGTATCATCCATCTTATCCTCCGTTTTTGTACTGTGCAAAAAATATTTTTTTCAATCTTACCAGGCACTTATATTTTTGGGTCTTTGCATTATCTGCATTTGTATATCCAAAAAATTCAGCTATTTCAGGCATCGATTTTTTTTGTAAATAATAAGCCTCTAATAAACTTTTACATGGCTCGCCAATTTTATTTAAGGCATTTTCCATTACAATAAGATCGGCATTCCTTTTTTCATGAGCATCTAATTCTTCTTCTACCGAAACTACTTCATCTATACTTTCAGCAGAAGGATTATACCGCTGCATTTGTTGTAATCTTTTAAGCCATAAACGCCTGCAAACTGAATAGAGATACGTTTTTATCTGGCAGGTAAGTTCAAAAGATCCTGATGTAACCTTTTCATAAAGAACTATCATTGCCTCCTGAAATATATCTCTTGCATCGTCAGGGTAACCATTATTCTTTACAATAAAAGACTGAATGGTTAGATAATTCTCCCGGTATATGGTTTCTACGGCTTTTTTATCGTTTGCCGCTAATCCCTGCAATAAAAGCTGTTCCTGTTCCAGTATATTCACGAGGCTATAATTAATACAATGATAATGAAAAAGTAACCCAAAAAATGTTTAAAATTAGTTTTAATAGGTGGGTTATCTTTTTTAAAATATGGTATTAATTGCAAATAAATAATTAATTATTAAAACTCCGAAAATGAAAAAAGTATTGTTAGCCTTTGCTGTTGCATCAATATTTGCAGCTTGCGATGATTCAAAAACTAAAACAGATTCTACTACTACAGATTCTACAAATATTAAGATTGATACTTCAGCTACTACTCCTGCAGTAACTGACACAACTAAAACTGTAGATACCAGTGCAAACAAAATGAGTAAAGACACTACTTCAAAAAAATAGTCTTTAATCGTATATTAATAAACATTTTAAGTTTGTATCCGCTCCTTTAAAAAGAGCGGCTTTTTTTATAATATTATATTTTGATTGGTAAAGTAAAAACAGTTTACTATTTTTGGTATCAGATTATGACAATTACAAAAGCAAATACCTGGTTTTATTTTAGCTACTATTTTAAAAATAGTACGGGAGGCTTTTGTTAAAACTGAAATAAACAGAATAACATAAAAGGATCCCGGCTAAATGGTCGGGATTTTTGTTTTACATTATGAAGAAAAAAATAGCAATACAGGGATTTGAAGGCAGCTTTCACCAGGTGGCAGCACAACAGTTTTTTGGAGATGCGGAAGTGATCTGTTGTTCCACGTTCAGGGAGGTGGTAAAAATTGCAGCTGATAAAAAAGAAAGCGATGGGGGAGTAATGGCTATTGAGAATTCTATTGCCGGAAGTATTTTACCAAACTATAACCTACTGCAAAAAAGTAATTTAAAAATTATCGGCGAGGTATATCTCCAGATCAAACAAAACCTGTTAGTAAATCCGGGGATAAAACTCGGGGATATTCGTGAAGTTCATTCCCATCCTATGGCTTTGCTGCAGTGTATAGAATACCTGGAAAAATATAATTGGAAATTGATTGAGACAGAAGATACGGCTCTCAGCGCAAAACACATTCATCAACACAGAAGCAAACATATTGCCGCTATTGCAAGCAGGCTTGCAGCTGATCTTTTTCAATTAGATATTATTGCATCTAACATCCACACACTTAAAAATAACTATACAAGGTTTTTGGTTCTGCAACATGCTGATAAAGTAAAGCAAATTGACAATGCAGATAAAGCTTCATTAATTTTTAATACTGATCACTCAAAGGGGAGCTTGGCAAAGGTGCTTACCAAAATTGCTGACGGCGATATAAATTTAAGTAAGCTACAATCAATGCCTATCCCGGGCAGTGATTGGAAATATTCTTTTCATGCTGATTTGGAATTTGAAACTATAGACCAGTTTAATAAAGTGATAAAAAATATTAAGCCATTAACTGAAGATCTGAAGGTATATGGCATTTATAAAAATGGTAGATAATGGAAACTGCAAAACGACTTGAAGGCATCGGTGAATATTATTTTTCTCAGAAATTAAGAGAAATTGATGAGATGAATAAAGCAGGTAAACAGGTGATCAATCTGGGTATTGGAAGCCCTGATCTGCCTCCACATCCGGATGTGATAAAGACTTTGCATGAAGAAGCGTTAAAGCCCGGCCAGCATGGTTACCAGAATTATAAAGGTAGCCCTGTGTTGCGGAATGCAATTTCTAAATGGTATAAAAAATGGTACGATGTTGAATTGAATGCTGATACAGAAATACTTCCACTCATCGGAAGCAAGGAAGGTATTATGCACATCTGCATGACGTATCTTAATGAAGGAGATGTTGTTTTAATTCCCAATCCTGGATATCCAACTTACAGAAGTTCAGCAAAAATAGCAGGAGCTAAAGTGATAGAATATTCTCTGACTAAAGAAAACAATTGGTTCCCTGATTTCAATGAACTCGAACAAATTATTACAAATGCCAAAAGCCTCCTTGCAGGGGAGGTTTGGAGGAACTGCTTAATGTTTGTGAATTATCCGCAGATGCCTACCGGAAAATTGCCAACCAAAGAATTGTTTGTTCAATTAGTTTCCTTTGCAAAAAAGCATAATATTCTTATCTGTCATGACAACCCATATAGTTTTATTTTGAATGATGATCCAATGAGTTTGCTTAGTGTAGATGGAGCAAAAGATGTTGTTATAGAATTAAACTCTCTTAGTAAAAGTCATAACATGGCTGGCTGGCGGGTTGGAATGTTAGTTGGTGCAAAGGAGAGAATTGACAATGTGCTACGTTTTAAAAGTAATATGGACAGTGGTATGTTTTTGCCCGTGCAACTGGCTGCAGCAAAGGCTTTGGAGTTGGGACAGGAATGGCACGACAAAGTAAATGTTGCCTATGGCAATAGAAGGAAAAAAGTTTTTGAGCTTTTGCAACTGCTCAATTGTTTATTTGATGAGAACCAGGCTGGCTTATTTGTTTGGGCATCTGTTCCTTCAAATTATAAAGATGGATATGAATTAAGTGATAAGGTTTTGCATGAGTCAAATGTTTTTATAACACCGGGAGGAATTTTTGGAAGTGCAGGTGATAAATATGTAAGAGTGAGTTTGTGCACCAGCGAAGAAAAAATTGAAGAAGCGAT
>JADGPX010000257.1 GCA_017882215.1 Chitinophagaceae bacterium
ATGAGTATGAAAGTTTCTATTATTACAGTCACTTATAATTCTTCAAAGTATGTGGAAGACTGTATCAATTCTATTATCAGGCAGAATTATAAAAACATAGAATACATTGTTGTAGATGGTAATTCTACCGATGGTACTGTTGATATAATAAAAAAATATTCTCCATACATTACAAAATGGATATCTGAAGAAGATGGCGACATGTACAATGCTTTAAATAAAGGAATGCAGCTGGCATCCGGCGATGTGGTTGGTATTTTAAACAGTGATGATGTTCTGGCTTCTCCTGATGTAATTTCAGAAATTGTGAATTGCTTTCAACAAAATAATGTTGATTCTTTATATGGCGATCTTGTTTATATAGATCCTTTTGATCTGCAAAAAATTTTACGCTTTTGGAAAGGCTTGCCATACGATCGGCGTAGGTTTAAATATGGTTGGATGCCTGCCCACCCAACTTTTTATATACGCAGAGAGCTGATAGAAAAATATGGTGGATATGAATCACACTATTTTACTGCTGCTGATTTTGAATTTATGGCACGATATCTTTACCGGTTTAAAGTCAGTTCATACTATCTTCCAAAACTAATTGTAAAAATGAGAGCCGGTGGTGCAAGCAATGAAAGTTTTTCCGGAAGATTAAGAGCTAATCGCAGAGATTATCTTGCAATGAAAAAAAACAAGATTCCCTTTCCTTTAATTGTATCAATTTTAAAACCTTTGATTAAAATGCCTCAGTTTTATAATGCATTATTTTATAAATTCTCAAAAAATTCTACTCCTTACAAAAGTTTTGAATTATCAAGTTTTCCCAATGATTAAAAAATAAATTATCATTGAAGATAATTTAAGTACTTGCTAAATTCTAACATGAAAAAAGTTGCACTAATTACAGGGATCACAGGTCAGGATGGAGCTTATCTTGCCGAGCTATTATTAAATAAGGGTTACGAAGTCCATGGTATTAAAAGAAGAAGTTCTTTATTCAATACCGATAGAATTGATCATTTATATGAAGATCCTCATCAAAAAAATCTTCATCTTGTTCTTCATTACGGTGATCTGACCGATTCAACCAACCTGATAAGAATTATACAGGAAGTGCAGCCGGATGAAATTTATAACCTGGCAGCAATGAGCCATGTACACGTAAGCTTTGAAACGCCTGAATATACAGCCAACGCTGATGGCATCGGAACCCTTCGTATTTTAGAAGCAGTACGTTTGTTAGGATTAATTAAAAAAACTAAGGTCTACCAGGCTTCATCGTCTGAATTATATGGGCTTGTACAGGAAGTTCCTCAAAATGAAAAAACACCGTTCTATCCCCGCTCACCTTATGCGGTAGCAAAATTATATGCATATTGGATCACTGTTAACTATCGTGAAGCTTACAATATGTTTGCGTGCAATGGAATTCTTTTTAACCATGAATCTCCATTGCGTGGCGAAACTTTTGTTACCAGGAAAATAACCAGGGCCGCTGCTAAAATTGCATTGGGCTTGCAGGATTGTTTATACCTCGGTAATTTAAACAGTAAAAGAGATTGGGGGCATGCAAAGGATTATGTGGAAACAATGTATTTAATTCTTCAGCAGGAAAAAGCCGAGGATTTTGTAATTGCTACAGGCATTACTACAACCATTCGTGATTTTGCTATAATGGCATTTAGAGAAGCAGGAATTGAATTATTGTTTAAAGGAGAAAAAGAAAATGAAACGGCTGAAGTGGTATCAGCCAATAACAAAAATGTGAAACCCGGAACCACAGTAATTAAGATTGATCCACGATATTACCGGCCTACAGAAGTAGAGATGTTAATTGGGGATGCTTCCAAAGCGGCTGAAAAATTAGGGTGGAAGCCAAAATATACATTGCCTGAACTTGTAAAAGAAATGGTACAAAGCGATCTTGAATTGTTTAAAAGAAATTTACTTTTAAAAGAAAGTGGCTTTACAATAAAGCATCAATACGAATAATTGGAATTAACTGATAAAATATTTATTGCAGGACATCGCGGAATGGTGGGAAGCGCTTTAGTCAGAAATCTTCAGTCAAAAGGATTTACCAATCTTATTACCCGTACTTCTGCCGAACTCGATCTTAGAGATAAGTTTGCAGTGAATGAATTTTTTCAAAAGGAAAAACCATTGTATGTTTTTCTTGCTGCTGCAAAGGTTGGCGGTATTAATGCTAATAATATTTATCGGGCTGAATTTATTTATGATAACCTGATGATCGAGGCAAATGTTATTCACGCTGCCTATAAAAATGATGTAAAAAAATTATTATTTCTCGGTTCTTCCTGTATATATCCCAAAATGGCTCCCCAGCCTTTGAAAGAAGATTCTCTTTTAACCGGATTACTTGAACCATCAAACGAGCCTTATGCAATTGCTAAAATTGCAGGTATAAAATTGTGCGATGCGTACAGAGCACAGTATGGGTGTAATTTTATTTCTGTTATGCCTTCAAATTTATATGGCATTAATGATAATTATAATCTGGAAAACAGCCATGTATTGCCTGCTTTGCTAAGAAAAATAATTACAGCAAAAAAAAATAATGATCCAACAGTTACAATATGGGGCACAGGTTCTCCCCGTCGTGAATTTTTGTATGTTGATGACCTTGCCGATGCCTGTATTTACCTTATGCAAAATTATAATGAAGCTGGTTTTATAAACATAGGAACGGGTAGAGATGTTACCATAATGGAACTGGCAAATTTGATAAAGAAAATTGTTGACTATAACGGAATTATAGAAACTGATATCACTAAACCGGATGGAACACCCCGCAAATTGCTGGATGTTACTAAATTAAAAAACTTAGGCTGGCAGGCATCTGTACCTTTAGAGAAAGGTATTAAAATGGTTTACGAGGATGTGAAAAATAATAACTGGGAATAAAAATTTCATGTTTAATTTATTTAAGAAAGTAAAAAAAGATTTAGGATCAGGAGAATCATTTCCTGTTACTACTGATATGCACTCACATATTTTACCGGGCATAGATGATGGCTCACCTGATATTGCAACATCCATAAAATTAGTGAAAGGCTTATATGATCTGGGTTACCGCAGGCTGGTGGCAACACCTCATATAATCGGCGACCTTTATCGAAATAATCCCGTCATCATTAATAGAGAATTAGAGAGATTAAAAAATGCATGTGCCGAAGCCGGGATTGATATTGAGTTGTCTGCAGCTGCAGAATATATGCTTGATGATTATTTTTTACAAATATTAAAACAGAAAGATCAAATTCTACCCGTTTATCAAAATCTTATTTTAACCGAATTGCTTTATACGGTAATGCCAATGAATGTAAACGAAATTGTTTTTGAAATAATTACTGCCGGCTATAAACCGATACTGGCGCACCCGGAAAGATATTTTTATTACCATAGAGATTTTGATGAGTATTTCAGGTTAAAAGAACTGGGCTTTTTGTTACAGGTAAACCTTTTATCGCTTACAGGATATTATGGTCCGCCGGTGGCTAAAGCAGCAAAATTTATTTTTGAAAATGGCTTAGCAGATTTTGTAGGCACCGATATGCATCATCTCCGACATCTTGAAACATTGAGCAGTAAAGAGACTAATATTGTTTTAAACAAATACCTTCGTGGTAAAGGCTTTAATAACTTTTAAGAGTTAAGAAAATATTAAGAAGTTATAAATTTAGTCCCGAAATTATCGGGATTTTTTTTTGCTTCATCGGGTCTCGCCAAACGCTGTAAAGCAAAACTGAAGAACCTGCTTAGACAGAAAATATCTGACTGGTAATTAGATTAATTTACGCTTGCAGGACAGCCGGTCTTAGAATGATATCTTTCAGTTTCCGTCCATACAATTCTAAAAGAAGTTGTAATGCCCATAAAATAATACCAGTCCTTATGTTTTGATGAACCTCTCTGAGAACCATCTGGTGGATATGTTCCATTTCCACGAAAAGCCAATTCCACTGCCTTGGCGCCACGATTGTTCAATAAAAGATTTTTATCAACATAGGTTGTACTTACATCGTCAATATAATCGGTAAAGG
>JADGPX010000258.1 GCA_017882215.1 Chitinophagaceae bacterium
GAATAATAAATTTTCTTTTATAGTGCCTGCAAACAATTGTGTATCCTGTGTTACAAAACCAATTTGCGTACGAAGCGTATCAAAATCAATATTTTTTCCATCAATATTATTGTATAATATTTTTCCTTCCAATGGACGATACAATCCTACCAATAATTTTACTAAAGTTGTTTTCCCTGAACCTGACGGTCCAACAAATGCAATTGTTTCTCCCGTTTTTACATCAAAACTTATATTGCTTAATGCAGGCTGATTGGCGGTTTGATGCTTAAATTTTACATTTTTAAATTCCAGCTCTTCAATATTACCAAAGTGATGAGGAGACTCGGGCTTTTGTTCCGGCGCTTTAATCATCAGGTTATGAAAATTATTTAACGATGCTTCGGTTTCCCTGTAAGAAATAATGATGTTTCCGATTTCCTGAAGAGGACCAAAAATAAAAAAGGAATAAAAAGTAAGCGTCATTACTTGTCCGGGTGTGATTATATCCTTGAAAACCAGCAATAACAGCATGAACATAATTACCTGTCTTAATAAGTTTACAAACGTGCCTTGTATAAAGCTTAAGGTTCGTATGCTTTTTACTTTTCTTAATTCAAGACCAAGAATTTTATAAGTGTTGTTGTTCAATCTTTTTACTTCCTGCTCAGTAAGTCCAAGGCTTTTTACCAATTCAATATTTCTTAAAGATTCTGTAGTGGAGCCTGCAAGTGAAGTGGTTTCTTTTACAATATTCTTTTGAATGTGTTTAATTTTTTTACTGAGGATGCTTGTAAGCGTAGATAATAAAATGATACCTCCAATATAAACCGGCATTATTGCCCAATGCAATGAAAAGGAGTAAACAGTTACGAAGATGATACCTACTAAAATTCCAAAGATGATGTTGATAAATGAAACGATAAATTTTTCGGTATCTGTTCTTGCCTTAGTGAGAATAGATAATGTTTCTCCGCTGCGCTGATCTTCAAAATCCTGGTATGGCAATTTCATTGAATGTTTTAAGCCTTCAGTAAAAAGCCTGGCGCCAAATTTTTGAACGATCACATTACCGAAATAATCCTGAAAAGCTTTTGCGATTCTGGAGATCATTGCTACGCCTACAAGCATTCCTAAATAGCCCATAACTCCCCATAAAAAAACAGACTCGGTTTTGTTGTCTTCATGAGGATGGGTAACAAATTTATCAAACAACTTACCGAATATGAGCGGATCAAACATGGAAAAGATTTGGTTAATTGCTGCCAGTCCTAATGCCAGCGCTATAAGCCAGCGATAAGGTTTTAAATATGACCTTAATAATTTCATTCTGTAAAATTAACTCAATATAATTATCAATTATGCCTGCATGGTCTGACCGTCCCGGTCTGACTATGCAGGATGGAAATTGTCAGACGGGGACCGTCAGACAATTTTTAAAGCAGAGAATCAAATGCTGAGGATTGTCCCTGCGATAATTGTTGAAAAAGTTTTGGATGGCTAATAAAAGCATTTAATTTTTTGGATGCAGAAGCAATCGCCAAAAGATTATCTGCTACATAAGAAACAGGAGATTGAAGTTCCACGAGTTTTTTTGCTTCTAAAAGCGTTATCGCATAAGCATCAGTATAATCATGAAAGCCTGCGACAAAAATATGTTTGCCATCATCCTGCCCAGCCTTCCCTGTCAAGGCTTCTGTATTGAATGGCTTCTGCAAGATGTTCAACTTTTATATCATCACTGCCGGCAAGATCCGCAATGGTTCTGCTCACTTTTAAAATTCTGTCATAAGCTCTTGCAGAAAGATTTAGTTTTTCCATTGCCACTTTTAAAAGATTGGAACCCGCCTGCGTGATCACACAAATTTCTTTCAGCATTTTGCTGCTCATTTGTGCATTACAATAAACACCCGGATTATTTTTATATCGCTCAGATTGCCTATCCATTGCTTTAATAACTCTTTCCCTGATGCTCTCACTTTTTTCTGAACGCTGGTTAGATGATAATTCACTGAATGCAACCGGTGTTACTTCCACATGAAGATCGATCCTGTCTAATAAGGGTCCTGAAATTTTATTAAGATATTTTTGAACTGCACCGGGAGGGCAGGTGCATTCTTTTTCCGGATGATTGTAAAAGCCGCAGGGGCAGGGGTTCATAGAAGCTATCAGCATAAAGCTTGCAGGAAATTCCAATGCAACTTTGGCTCTTGAAATAACAACTTTTCTTTCTTCCATTGGCTGTCTCATTACTTCAAGAACGGTTCTTTTAAATTCCGGCAACTCATCTAAAAACAAAACACCATTATGTGCCAATGAAATTTCTCCCGGCTGCGGAATGCCTCCGCCACCAACCAGGCCTGCATCAGAAATAGTATGATGCGGTGAACGAAAAGGACGTTTTGTAATGAGTGTTGCATTTTCAGGAAGCTTGCCTGCAACGCTGTGGATCTTAGTAGTTTCCAATGCTTCCTGCAAAGTAAGTGGCGGAAGAATTGTTGGCAAACGCTTTGCCAGCATGGTTTTTCCGGCGCCCGGCGGACCTATTAAAATTGCATTGTGTCCGCCTGCTGCTGCAATCTCCAAAGCTCTTTTAATATTTTCCTGACCTTTCACATCACAAAAATCAATTTCATAATCACTTTGTGCATGGGCAAATTCCTCTCTTGTATTTACGATTGTAGGCTGCAAAGAATTCTCATCTATAAAAAAATTGATCACATCAGTTATATGTTCAACGCCATATACTTTAAGGTTGTTAACCATTGCAGCTTCTCTTGCATTTTGTTTGGGAAGAATAAGTCCTTTAAAATTTTCTTTGCGTGCCTGTATAGCAATGGGCAGTGCGCCTTTAATAGGTCTTACTGTACCATCTAAACTCAGCTCGCCCATTATTACATAGTCAGAAAGCTTTTCAGCATTTTCAAATTGATCACTTGCCGCTAATGTGCCAATGGCAATGGGAAGATCGAAAGCTGTTCCGCTTTTTCTTATATCAGCGGGAGCAAGATTTACAACTACTTTGGTTCGGGGAAAATGATAGCCATTTGTTTTTATGGCGCTTTCCATTCTTTCCAAACTCTCTTTTACAGCATTATCTGCAAGCCCAACAATGGAAGTGAATTTGCCGCTGCTTACATTTACTTCTACCGTTATAGTTATTGCCTCCACACCATACACAGCGCTGCCATAGGTTTTAACTAACATGTATTAAAATTAGAGAAAAAATATTCATGCAGGCAATTAAGTGATGGAAATTAAACTTATTTCGCTGTTTATTTTTGGGCTCTCATCATTAATACATTTATCATCTTCATCTCCTGCTATCCATTACAAACCTGCCTGCCGGTAGGCAGGTCCGGCGCAAAGCCAACTCACAAATCCTTCGCCGTGTTTTCCATTCCTATCAGGCAGCCAGTCATCATAAGAAATAATAGCAACATTAAAACGTAAAATTATTTATAGCTTCTTATATTTCTTTTTAGGATTTCTTTTGTGATGATATATTGAAGAGATAATGATTATCATTTTTATTTCATCAAAAAGATAAATTATATTGAAAGGATATTTATGTAATTGTATTTCCCGGAATTCTTTATAAGTCTTTCTATACCGTTTAGGATATTCCCTAAGAATATTTATCTTTTCATTTACTGCAGTTTCAAAATTTTCTGTCGCCTGTATGCTTCTTTCTTTGTACCATGCTGTAGCAACTTCATACTCGGTAATGGCTCTTTGCTGGTAGGCGATCAGGTAACTCATCTTTTCGATTTGCCATTAATGATTTTTTTAATTCTTTGGTTTGCCTCTGTTTCACTTACCAGTTTACCGCCATTAATATATTCTTCATAGCGGCTGTCTAATTCATTTTTAAATTCTTCGCTATAATCATTTGTGTTTTCATCCTGGTCTTCAACAAAAGTTTTAACTACTGTTAGTACAGCTTTTTTTTGATTTACAGTCAACTGTGGCAGGTAATTATTTATTTGCTTTTCTATTGATGCAGCTTTCATAACTTTTATTTATACAAATTTACTTTTCTTTTTTCCAAAGTT
>JADGPX010000055.1 GCA_017882215.1 Chitinophagaceae bacterium
AATTTTTTTCACTTTTCTTTTTACACTAATCATTCTAACTTCTTTCTTATTCAAAATTAAATATGAAATATTACAACTCTTCTAACTGTGTAAACTGATCTCAGCAATCGTCTTCTCTTAAATTTTTAAATTGAATTAATTTTACACTTTCTCAGTAAAAAATTATTGTGGCACAAACACCATTAGCAGAACGACTTCGTCCTAATACTTTAGACGATCTTGTGGGTCAGGAACATCTCACCGGCAAAGGAAGCATTTTGCGTACTGCTATTGAGCAGGGGAAAATTCCATCAATGATTCTTTGGGGTCCACCCGGAGTTGGTAAAACCACTATAGCAAATATCATTGCACATACACTCAATGCATCATTTTATACTTTAAGTGCAATTTCTTCAGGTGTAAAAGAAGTGAGGGAAATAATTGAAGAAGCAAAATCAAAAGAAAAAGCAATTTTATTTATTGATGAGATACATCGCTTTAATAAAGGTCAGCAGGATGCATTACTTGGCGCTGTAGAAAAAGGCATAATTACTTTAATAGGCGCTACCACAGAAAATCCTTCTTTTGAAGTTATCAGCTCTTTGCTTAGCCGTTGCCAGGTATATGTTTTAAAGCCTTTGAATGAAAAAGATCTTACTAAACTATTACATGAGGCAATTGAAAAAGATATTTTTCTAAAAGAAAAAAAGATAGAATTAAAAGAAACAGAAGCGCTGCTGAATATTTCCGGCGGCGATGCAAGAAAACTTTATAATCTTTTAGAGTTGGTAGCATCCCAGTTCCCCTCTCCTGAAGGAGAGGAGGTTGGGGGTGAGGTTACAGATGATCTCGTAATGCAGATTGCCCAACAAAAAATTGCTTTGTATGATAAAAAAGGCGAGCAGCATTATGATATCATTTCTGCATTTATAAAAAGCATGAGAGGCAGCGACCCAAATGGCGCTGTATACTGGCTTGCACGAATGATAGAGGGCGGAGAAGATGTAAAATTCATTGCACGGCGTATGATGATATTTGCCAGTGAAGATGTTGGCAATGCCAATCCTAATGCACTTTTGCTGGCAACCAATACTTTCCAGGCTGTGCATGTTATTGGCTATCCCGAGGCAAGAATTATTTTATCTCAGTGTGCCACTTATCTTGCTTCCTGTGTAAAAAGCAATGCAAGTTACATGGCAATTAGTGAGGCAATGGATGCTGTTAAGCAACATGGCGATCTGCCTGTGCCTTTGCACATCCGAAATGCGCCAACAAAACTTATGAAAAATTTGAATTACGGAAAAGATTATAAATACTCACATTTAGGCAAGGGAAATTTTATTGAACAGGAATATTTACCAGAAAAACTTTCGGGTACAAAATTTTATGATCCCGGTGATAATGCAAGAGAGAATGAGCTTAGAAAATTTTTAAAAGACAGATGGAAAGATAAATACGGTTACTAAATGTGAATATATTCGTATCCAATGTTTATTTCTGCCATTCCTTCTGTGGATAACCTTGTTAGAAAGACGTGTAAATTATAACCTAAAAAAATTTGGAATTCGCTCCCTTACAATACTACCTTGTGTATGCAATTAGAGGAGCGAAATTCTATAAAAAGTTGATCGCAAATTTAAAAGCAAAGGCATCGGGTTAGTAAGTGTACAAGCTTCGGCTGGTATTAAATACAAAACTTGGTGCTTTTTTTATTGCCATAACTTCAGTATATTTTCCATCTGAGAATTTATTTTATCCCTACGCCATCCAATAGTTAATTTGCAGGATGAATATTACCTGGTCATGCAAAGCGTTTAACACCTTAACACCTGATGAATTATATTCTATCTTACAATTAAGAAATGAAGTTTTTGTTGTGGAACAAAACTGTGTTTTCCAGGATTGTGATGATAAAGATCAACAGTCATATCACTTTATGGGATGGCAGCACAATAAACTCATTGCTTACACCCGTTTAATGCCTGCAGGCCTTGCTTATGAAGAAATATCAATCGGAAGAGTTGTAATATCGCCATCAATAAGACGTATCAAAATTGGCAAAGAACTTATGATAAGATCTATTGATAAACTGCATGAACTATTTGGAAAAATGCCTGTAAAAATCGGTGCACAGCTATATCTAAAACGCTTTTACGAATCACTCGGTTTTACACAAAGCAGCGATGTTTATTTAGAAGATGGCATAGAACATATAAAAATGATTCGTAATTAATTCCTTTTTCACAATAAAGCACACATAGTGCCGTTATTCATTAGCGAATAACTTTTTTAGTTTAGTTATTCAGTAAGAATTATATCCAATATCTGTAGAAAGACAAATCTGATCTTCTTATGAAAAAACGTTTACAAACCGTTTTTTCTGATGAAATTCGGTATACGCCTGGGGGCATTTACGAAAGCGATATGGAAAGAAAAGCTGCGCATCAGTTAAGATGCTCTGCTAAATTTTAAAATAATATTTTATGAATACGATAATTAATATACGAGTTCATTTTTTTAAAAGCTTACTGTTATTAACAGCATTTTTTTTATTAGAAAGTTTTTTAATCAAACCTGACTATAAAAAAATTTCATTAAATATCGTAATTGTAAAAGTTGAGCAGGAGAGCAACGATATTGCTGTATCTGTAAAAACATCAAAAAACAATAAGGTTGAGTTTTATATGTTTAACGTAGAAGGAAAGCTAATAAAAGAATTAAACATAAGCGGCTCAAAAAAAATAAATATTACACAGCTTGAAAAAGGATTGTACACGTATGATTTTTTCAGCAAAGATGAAAGATTAAAAAGCGGAAAAATAGAATTAAAATAATTTAAAATGTTGTTCATCTATGAGTAACATCCGGCAAAGTATATAATAAAAGTTAAGCCCTGGAAAACGATGCACAATCATGTGTAATGTAAACCCCTGAAACCACATTCATTTAACTTTGTTACTATGCTTTGCCTTCTTTTTTGATAAACATTTATTAATACTTCACCTTCTTTTAATAATTATTATTTATTTTATGCGAAACTTATAATATGAAAAAAGGACAACTAACAGCACTGATAATTTTTGCAATCGTATTTACATCCTGTGAGTTCAAATGCAATATTGGAAAAGACACTGAAAAGAAGGATCAGCAGAAAGATAGTACGATTCAAAAACCATCAAATAAAAACAACTCTCCACAAACACTTAATGGCATTGAATTAAGTACAAACGAAGTGCAGGTAAACAGGGCTTTCCTCTCTTTAGAAAGCGGAAATCTTGTACCATCAGATAATACCGTAGCATTAGGTGAAAAGATTAGTTTGGTTATTAACATTGATAATGGCTGGAAAGAAATTGACGGTAAAAGCTTTATTGGCGCTTCTGAAAAAATAACAACAGATAATGGAACAACACTGCTTGACACAGGTGACATGTTTGCAGCTTATGATCAAACCGGTCTTGATCCTACAGACGCAAAAGTTATTACACTAAAAGCAATAATAACCAGCAAGCCTTCTGGTCCGGTGGAATATTACGTTGTAAACTTTAGAGTATGGGATAAAAAAGGGAATGGTGAAATTACCGGTAAATATAAGTTCTATATAAAATAATTTACCTCAATTCCTTATTTAAAAATTTTGCTGTATAGCTTTCTTTATTTTTAATAAGATCTTCCGGCGTGCCTTCAAATAAAATTCTGCCTCCTTCATCTCCGCCTTCAGGGCCAAGGTCAATTATATGATCAGCAATTTTAATAACGTCCATATTATGTTCAATAACTAAAACCGTATTGCCTCTGTCAACTAATTTATTCAATACATCAGCAAGGTGCTGAATATCCTGGAAATGCAAACCCGTTGTAGGCTCATCTAAAATATAAAATGTTTTTCCCGTATCTCTTTTTCCCAATTCAGTGGAAAGTTTCACCCGTTGAGCTTCACCACCACTAAGGGTTACAGCGCTTTGTCCCAATGTTATATATCCTAATCCTACATCCTGCAATACTTTTATCTTTCTATATATATATGGTACGTTTTTAAAGAACTCTACCGCTTCATCCACCGTCATATCTAATACATCACTGATGGATTTTCCTTTGTATCGTATCTCCAACGTTTCGCGATTGTACCTTTTACCATTACACTTTTCGCAATGCACATATACATCAGGCAAAAAATTCATTTCAATAACTTTCATTCCACCACCTTCGCAAACATCGCATCTCCCGCTTTTTACATTAAAAGAAAAACGGCCTGCTGTATAGCCCCGAATTTTTGCCTCAGGCACAGCAGCAAATAATGTTCTGATATCAGTAAAAAATCCGCAATAAGTTGCAGGGTTGCTTCTTGGTGTTCTGCCAATTGGTGACTGATTTATTTCAATCACCTTATCAATATTTTCCAATCCATCAATAGTTTTAAATTCCATCGGGGTCATTTTACTATTGTATGCATGTTTGCTTAAAATTGGATAAAGTGTTTCATTTATTAAAGTTGATTTACCGCTTCCACTTACACCGGTAATGCAAATAAATTTTCCTAACGGAAATGTTGCGGTTACATCCTTTAAATTATTTCCTGAAGCCCCTTTTAATTTTAATGTTTTCCCATTCCCTTTTCTTCTTTCTGCAGGAACAGGAATTTTTTTATGCCCGTTGAGATAAGAAGAAGTTACAGTGTCTAATTTCAAAAGATCTTTTGGTATACCTGATGCAACAATTTCTCCACCATGCTTGCCGGCATCGGGGCCAATATCAATCAAATAATCTGCAGCAAGCATAATGTCTTTATCATGCTCAACAACTATAACACTGTTACCAATATTGCGTAAATTATTTAATGCATCTATTAAACGATGATTATCCCTCTGATGCAATCCAATGCTTGGCTCATCTAAAATATATGTTATCCCCTGCAGCTGCGATCCAATTTGTGTGGCAAGTCGTATACGCTGAGATTCTCCACCACTAAGGCTTTTAGAAGACCGGCTCATGCTGAGATAATTTAAACCTACATCTAATAAAAACTGAAGCCGATCTCTTATCTCTTTTAAAATATCCTTTGCTATCTGGTTCTGCCGGTTACTTAACCTATCTTCAATTTCATCAAACCAAACAATTAATTTATCAAGATTTAATTCGCTTAGTTCTGCAATATCTCTTCCATCAATTCTAAACCATAAACTTTCCTTTCTTAATCTTTTTCCATTGCATGTTGTACAGGTCTTTAGTTGAAAATATTTTTCCACCCATGCTCTCATTCCTTCACTGGTGGTGCTGGCGCTAAACCATCTTTTAATCATGTTTACTATGCCTTCATATTCTGTTGTATAATATGCTTTAGCTCCGTCAACTTCTTCATTTTCATTTTCTGTAATAATTGTTTCATTCAGGTCAAATTCTACTGTATCATCACCATCCACATCTTCTTTACCGTATAAGAGAATATTTAATGACCTTGGGGGTAATTCTTTTAGCGGTTTATCTAAATTGATCTTATGTTTTTTTGCAACCTGCTGAACCTGTTTAAAAACATATGCCTGGCGTTCTTCTCCCAGCGGAGCGATACCACCTTCGTTAATACTTAATTTCCAATCAGGAATTATTGCCTCCGGATTTACCTGGTACACACTTCCAAGTCCTTTACAGGTTGGGCATGCGCCATAAGGCGAATTAAAAGAAAAGCTATTTGGCGATGGCTCTTCATAGCTGATGCCGGTGTCTTCACACATCAATTGTTTTGAATACTGCACCAAAGCCTCCCCAAACCCCTCCGAAGGAGGGGCTTTTAAGAAGCCTTCTTCAGCCAAAAGATCTTTCGATTTAGAGAAATCTTCGTAAGTCTCCCCTTTCGGGGGAGATTTAGAGGGGGCTACAAATATCAAATCTTTGCCTAATTGCAAAGACTTTTGTACACTCTGACTAAGACGTACTTTCATATCATCTGTAACCTGCAGGCGGTCTACTACCAATTCAATATCATGAATTTTATAACGGTCTACCTGCATCTTCGCAACAAGATCTTTTATTTCACCATCAACCCTCACTTTTAGAAAACCTTTTTTTCTTACATCCTCAAACAATTCTCTGTAATGACCTTTACGGCCACGAACCAAAGGTGCCAGCAAAGAGATTTTTCTATTTTTAAATCTTTTAAAAATATTCTCTACAATTTCCTCTTCACTCCACTTAACCATTTTTTTGCCGGTATTGTAACTATACGCCTCTCCTATCCTGGCAAATAGTAACCTGAAAAAATCATATACTTCTGTAACCGTGCCGACAGTGCTCCTGGGATTTTTATTTGTTGTTTTTTGCTCAATGGAAATAACCGGTGAAAGCCCTGTGATCTTGTCTACATCGGGCCGCTCCATATCACCAATGAACTGCCTTGCGTAAGCTGAAAAACTTTCCATGTAACGTCTTTGTCCTTCAGCATAAATTGTATCAAAAGCCAATGATGATTTGCCGCTTCCGCTAATCCCGGTAATAACTACCAGTTTATTTTTGGGAATTGTTATATCAATATTCTTAAGATTGTGAACCCTTGCACCAAAAACTTCAATTGCATCTTCCGGCTGCATATCCTGCACTTCTTCCTTATTTTTTACCATAATAATCTGCAAAGATAATCAATAATGATCCCGGTAGAATTACCACTAACCTCAATGGAAAAACAGGCTCTTCCAAAAGTATTGTCAGGAAGGGGAAAGAAGAAATATCTGTATTAAGTTCTTTACAGAATTAATAATACTTCAACTTCTCTTCAGATTCATTTTGTAATTTTTCACAAAATAATTTCTGTGAAAATTCTGATTATAGAAGATGAAAAAGAATTAAGTGAAAGCATTGCCACTTATCTTAAGGGTGAGGATTATGTTTGCGAAGTAGCTTCTACATTTGATAAAGCTCTCGAAAAAACTGAGTTATACGACTATGATTGTATTCTTTTAGATATTACCCTTCCTGGTGGCAGCGGGCTGGAAATATTAAGGGAATTAAAAGCGAATAATAAGATGGATGGAGTATTAATTATTTCTGCAAGAAATTCTCTTGATGATAAAGTGAAGGGACTTACATTAGGCGCCGATGATTATTTATCAAAACCTTTTCATCTTTCAGAATTAAGCGCCAGGATTGCCGCCATCATTAGAAGAAAAAATTTTGATGGTAACAGTCTTTTAAAATTTCATAGCATTAGTATTGATACAGTAGCAAAATTGGTTTCGGTAAATAATAAACCTTTAGAACTAACCCGAAAAGAATATGAGTTACTCTTGTATTTTGTTAGCAATAAAAAAAGAGTTATCTCAAAAAATGCAATTGCAGAGCATTTATGGGGAGATGATATGGAAGGAAACAACGATTTTATTTATACGCACATAAAAAACTTACGCAAGAAATTAATAGATGCCGGAAATGCTGATTACATTAAATCAGTGTATGGAATGGGATATAAATTCACTGATTGATGAAGCTTCTTTCAAAATATAACCGGGTAAATGTAATAGCTACAATAATCGTGTTGCTCCTGAGCGCTATTTTCTATTACTTTTTTATAAAAGCAGCTTTAATACATCAATTGGATAAAAACCTGAAAGTTGAAGAGCGGGAAATAACAGATTTTATAAAAGAGAATAAACAGCTACCGGAACCCACCAATTATAAAGATGAACAGGAAGAATTTATACCCTCCGGCAATCAAAAAATAAATCGAAGGTTTAGTAGCATTGATATTTTTAATAAAGAACATAAAGAAAATGTTTCTTACCGTCAATTGGAATTCCCTGTATTAGTTGCAGGCAACCAGTACAAAATACTGATAAGAAAATCTCAGGTAGAAACGGAAGATCTTATAAAGCTTATTTTAAAGATCACACTGGGCATGGTTTTGATATTACTTGTAACACTCTTTTTGATCAATCGTTTCTTCCTGAATAAGCTTTGGAAACCTTTTAACACCACATTGCAGCAAATAAAACAATTTAATTTATCAGGACGAAACAACATCAATCTTGAGCAAAGTAAAATCACTGAATTTACTGAATTGAACCATGCTGTTAGTATTATGACAAACAGGGTGAGCCAGGATTATGATGAAATAAAAAACTTTACTGAAAATGCTTCTCATGAAATACAAACGCCATTAGCCATCATAAAATCAAAACTGGAATTATTAAGTCAGTCAGAAAATTTGAAGGAAGAGCAAATGAACACGATACAGTCAGTTTACGAAGCAACAAATCGTTTATCCAAATTAAATCAATCATTAATACTGCTTACTAAAATAGATAATCAGCAATTCAGGGAAAGCGAAGAAGTGAATATCAGCATTTTGATTAATAAACACCTTAGTAATTATGAAGAACTCATTGCTGCAAAACTCATCACCATCAAAAAAAATATTGAAGACAATGTAAAGATGAATATGAATGAAACGCTTGCCGAAATATTAATTGCCAATCTCATCACTAACGCAATCAAACATAATATTGACAAGGGAATCATTGAAATTACTTTAACCAACAATCGTTTGTGCATTTCAAATACGGGTATTCCATTAGAATGTGATCCATCAGAATTATTTGAAAGATTTAAAAAAGATAAGGTAAGCTCGGAATCTTTGGGCTTAGGGCTATCAATTGTAAAGAAGATCTGTGAAAGATATGGTTATCGTATTAATTACAATTATTCAGATTTATTACACACAACAAGCATTAACTTTTGGTTATAAAATATTGAGCACAGTCTTCAAATTTGCTCCAGAATCAGTTTATAAATTTGTTTTTATTATTAATTAAAAACATAAAAATGAAAAAGACATTAAGTTTGATAGCAATACTATTTGCTCTAAGCACAGCCTCTTTTGCACAAAAAGAAAAAGGGGAAAAGGAAGGCAAAGAAAAGATAACTGTTCCTGCTGCAGTTAAAGGTGCACTTTCTAAAAAATATCCTGATGCTTCTAAAGTTACATGGGAAAAGGAAAAGAGTAATTATGAGGCAAACTGGGGTGGAAAATCCGGTGAAGACAAATCAGTTCAATTTACTCCAACAGGTGAATTTATTGAAATTGTAAATGCAATTTCTGTTAGTGAACTTCCTAAACCTGTTCTTGCTTATGTAAAAGAACATTACAAAGGTGCAAAAATTACTGAAGCAGGAAAGGTGACTGATGCAAAAGGTAAAATATCTTATGAAGCAGAGGTTAACAGAAAGGATATAATTTTTGATGAGAAAGGAAACTTTGTAAAAGCAGAGAATTAATTATAAAAATTTTTAGAAATTAGCTGTCTCAATTAAAATTGGGACAGCTTTTTGTTATCAAAATGTTTCTTGAATTTTATGAATAAAAAACGTTTTATTTTTTTTCTTATTTTTTTTATACCGTTTTATTCCTTTGCACAGAATAAAAATCTTGATTATTATATTTCAACGGCTGTTACCAACAGCCCTTTATTAAATGATTATCGCAATCAATTATTATCAAACAGTATAGATAGCCAGATCCTTCGGGCGGCTATGGGAATACAGGTTACAGCAAACGGTAATTCATACTACGCACCGGTTAGAAATGGATATGGCTATGATGCGGCAATAACCAACGGCGCACAATTACAGGCATTGCTTACTGCAACCAAAAACCTGCTGCCCAAAAAATATCTTAATCTTCAATTTAAAGATCTGCAGATCATAGGTGATTCAATTCGTAATGCATCAAAAATATCAGAACAGGATCTAAAAAAAATCATCATTAACCAATACATCACCACTTATGGAGATCAATTGCAAATAGATTTTAATAACCAACTACATGATTTATTAATCCGTGAAGAAATAATTTTAAAAAGGCTCACACAAAAAAATGTTTATAAGCAGGTTGATTATTTATCTTTTTTAGTAACCTACCAGCAACAGGACCTTACACGCAATCAATTGCAGGTTCTATACAAAAATGATTATGCAACTTTAAATTATTTAACAGGCATCATTGATACTGTAACAACATTGTTGGCGCCACCCGAAATAAATGTTGTAAGAACTTTTTTTACCGATAGCTCTGCATTTTTTTTAAAATATAAGATTGACAGTTTACGGCTTGTTAATAATAAATCGTTGATAGATCTGGGTTACAGGCCGCACATCAATCTGTATGCGGATGGAGGGTATCAGTCTTCTTTAGCTTTTCAGCCTTATAAAAACTTTGGAGCAAGCTTTGGTGTTAGCTTTGTAATTCCTATTTATGATGGAGGACGAAAAAGGCTGCAATATTCTAAAATTGATATTGCAGAAAGAACAAGATTAAGGAACAAAGAATTTTTCCAAAACCAATATTATCAGCAGATAGCCCAATTGCAGCAGCAGCTTTCGGCAATTGAAAATTTACTTGTACCTATTAATAAACAAATAAAATATATTGAAACACTTATTGATGTAAACGGAAAACTTTTAGAAACCGGCGATATAAAAATGACGGATTATATATTAGCTTTAAACAATTACATCACGGTAAAAAACCTGGTTGTTCAAAATATGATAGCACGTTTACAAATCATTAATCAATTAAACTATTGGAATAAATAAGAAACAATGCATCATCTAAAAAAACACATTTTTTGTTTGTTGTTAGTTAGTTTATTATTAACTGCCTGCAAACATAAAGAGACAACCGTAACCGAAGAAACAAAAACAGAAACCAATACTCCTGTTACTGTTACTACAATGAGCTATGACCCTTTGGAAGAACATATTGAGTTGAATGCCACTTCTACCTTTCTTCAAAAAAGTGTTGTAAAATCAAACCTGACAGGATATATAAAATCAGTTAATATAAAATATGCAAGCACAGTATCTCCGGGACAAGTTTTATTTACTTTAAAAACAAAAGAATCAGAAGCAATTGGTAATACCATCAATAAGCTTGATCCCGGCTTTAAATTTTCAGGGGTAAATTCTGTAAGAGCCAGTGTTGGCGGATATGTTTCTGAGTTGGATCACCAGGTAGGAGATTATGTACAGGACGGTGAGCAGTTAGCTGTGATAAGTAATGTGAACAGTTTTGTTTTTGTGATGGATGTTCCGTATGAATACAAACAATATGTTACCAGTGGCAAGCAGGTAGAAGTTACATTGCCTGATGGGGAAAGGCTTTTAGGAAGTGTGCAAAGCTTCATGCCGTTTATGGATTCAGTTTCACAAACGCAGGCTGTTGCTATAAAAGTAAATTTACCTCATCAAATTCCGCAAAACCTTGTTGCCAAAATAAAGATCATTAAAGTATCAAAAGCTGCGGCTTCGTCGTTGCCTAAAGCCGCAGTGCTTTCTGATGAAACACAATCGGAGTTTTGGGTAATGAAGATGATAAGCGATAGCACGGCTGTAAAAGTTCCTGTAAAAAAAGGAATTGAAACCGGAGACAGAATAGAAATACTCTCTCCTACTTTTAATCCTGCCGATAAAATAATTATTACCGGTAATTACGGTTTGCCGGATACAGCAAAAGTGAAGATAGAAACCACCAAAGAAAAATAAACCAAATAATTGAAAAATTTTTTCATCTTATATAAAAATCCGCTCACGGTTGTTTTAGTGATGCTGTTGATGGGCGGAGTTTTTGCATATAGCAAATTGCAAACTTCTCTTTTTCCTGAAATCACCTTTCCTAAAATAAAAATTATTGCAGATGCAGGTTTGCAGCCTGTAGATAAAATGATGGTAACTGTTACAAAGCCACTGGAGAATGCCATCAAGCAAATACCTGACCTTACTGACATACGCAGCACTACCAGCCGGGGAAGCTGCGAAATATCAGCATACATAGATTGGAAAGCCAATGTAGATTTAAGCAAGCAAAGGATTGAAGCAAAAATTGGTGAGATTAGAAATACACTGCCTGCTGATGTGAACATAACAGTTGAAAAGATGAACCCATCTATTTTACCGGTGATGGGTTATTCATTAGAGAGCCATTCTTTATCACCTATTGAATTAAAACAGTTAGCCCTTTACGTTATTAAGCCATTTCTTTCGCAGGTAGGCGGTGTATCAGAAGTTCGTGTTATTGGTGGTAAGATGAAAGAATATTGGCTGCAGCTTGATGCTCAAAAAATGAGTTCTCTTTCTTTAACTCCGGAAGCAATTACAACCGCTTTAAATCAAACAAACTTTGTAAAGTCAAATGGGTATTTGGCAGATTACAGGCATTTATATCTCACAGTTACTGATGCTACTGTTCATAATATTGAAGATCTGAAAAATCTCGTTATCAGCAATAATGGCAAAAGAGTTATTCAGCTAAAAGATGTTGCAGATATACAGATAAAAGAAGCAGTTGAATTTACAAAGATAAATGCCAATGGAAAAGAAGGATTATTGATAGCTGTTGTTAAACAGCCCAACAGCAACCTGATAGATATTTCAGATAGAATGAAAGAAAAGATTGTGGAGCTTAAAAAAATTCTTCCGCAAGGTGTAACTATAAAACCTTTTTATGTTCAGGCAGATTTTGTGAACGAATCTGTTAAAAGTGTTACAGATAGTTTGTGGATAGGATTGGTGCTGGCAATAATTGTGGCAATAATCTTTTTACGTTCATTTAAAGCAAGTGCAACTATTTTAATAACCATTCCGGTTACGCTTGGCCTTACTTTGATAGTGTTGTACTCAATTGATTATACTTTGAACATAATGACCTTAGGCGCCATAGCAGCAGCCCTTGGTTTAATTATAGATGATGCGATAGTGGTTGTGGAACAGATACACCGAACGCATGAAGAACATCCGGGTGAGCAATACACCAATATTGTGCAGAAGGCAATACGATATTTGTTTCCGGCAATGCTGGGTTCTTCCTTAAGCACTATAGTAATCTTTGTTCCTTTCATGCTGATGAGCGGTGTTGCAGGCGCATATTTTAATGTGATGACCAACACTATGATCATTACTTTGGTCTGTTCATTCCTGGTAACATGGATAGGTTTGCCGGTCGTTTATCTTTTATTTTCCAAAGAGAAAAAGAATAAAGCTGTTACAGAAAAAAAGAAAGAAGTTAAAGAGGTGAAAAAACAAACATGGGTTTCATTTTTTATATTCCGGCCATGGATCAGTTTTGTTTTAGCGGGTATTTTAATTTTGATGATCGTTCTTATTTTACCAAAATTACAAACAGGTTTTTTGCCTGATATGGATGAAGGAAGTATTGTGCTTGATTACAGTTCTCCTCCGGGTACTTCACTCACAGAAACTGATAAGGAACTCAGGGAAGTTGAAAAAATTTTAGTTACTATTCCGGAGGTTGAAGCCTATTCCCGCCGCACAGGAACGCAGATGGGCTTTTTTATTACAGAGCCTAACAGGGGTGATTATCTTATTCAGCTAAAATCAAAAAGAAAAAAAACAACAGAACAGGTAATTGAAGACATTCGTAAAAAAGTGGAAGCAACACAACCTGCACTGCGTGTAGATTTCGGACAGGTGATTAATGATATGTTGGGCGATCTGATGACCTCAGTGCAGCCAATTGAAATAAAAGTTTTTGGCGATGATAAAGAAACATTACAAAAGCTCTCACAGCAAATTGCCGGCATATTAGAAAAAACAGAAGGCACTGCAGATGTATTTGATGGTATTGTAATTACCGGTCCGTCAATAAGTATACAACCCGATTATGCAAGGCAGGCGCAGTTTGGAATCACTTCCTCAAATCTTCAATACCAGGTACAAACCTCGCTGGAAGGAAATGTTATTGGAAATATTTTTGAAAAGCAACAACTATTTCCTATACGGCTTGTATATCCCGGAAGTGAAAAATTAAGTATTCCGGATATAAATAAATTACAGATATTTTTACCAAATGGAAGATTAAAACCAATCGGTGAATTGGCAACAGTAAAATTAATTGCCGGTGATGCTGAAATAGAAAGAGAGAATTTACAATCGATGGGTGTTATATCCGGAAGGCTTAACAATCGTGACCTTGGAAGTGTTATGAAAGATGTGCAGAAAAATATTGCATCTCAGATTGCTCTTCCCCCGGGCTATCATATTGAATACGGCGGAGCTTATGCCCAGCAACAAAAATCTTTTACCGAATTATTGATGATATTAATTACTTCCAGTTTATTAGTTTTCGGATTAATACTTTTTTTATTCAGAGATTTCAGGGTTGCATTACTTATTTTATTAATTGCGGTGATTGGCATCTCAGGAAGTTATATTGCTCTTTTTCTTACCACCACACCATTAAATGTTGGCAGCTACACAGGCTTAATAATGATTGTTGGAATTATTGGGGAGAATGCAATCTTCACTTTTCTTCAATTTAAAGAAAATCTTAAAACAAGCTCACCGGATGAATCAATCATTCATGCAATTTCAACAAGGCTAAGACCAAACCTTATGACTGCTCTCGGAGCAATCATTGCGCTAATGCCGCTTGCTTTGGGAATAGGCGCCGGCGCTGAACTTCACCAGCCTTTAGCCATTGCCGTTATTGGAGGCTTTTTAATTGCTCTCCCATTATTGCTGATTGTTTTGCCATCTATGTTGAGGTTGCTGTATAAAAATTATAAAACGTCGCAGTTGAATGAAACATAGTCATTAAGGGCATTGAACATAAAAAGCCTCTGAAAATTTCAGAGGCTTTTAAGTCGGCTTAGACATCTCAATTTCGAACTTTATTTTGGAAGCCTTTATGACTTACAAAATAATTATTTTTTATACGATAGTTCAACAATTGTAATACGTTTTTATGGCTGGTTTTTCTCTCATATTTTTTTTGGTCCTCATAATACACATTTGATACAAACATTCAAAGTCTGACGTAAGACCAGTATCTTTATTTCAGAATCTCTATAAGTTTAACAAATGC
>JADGPX010000259.1 GCA_017882215.1 Chitinophagaceae bacterium
ATCATTAATGAAGGCTTAGGTTATCGTGAGAATAGCTATACCCAATCATCAGTTGCGGCGTTTAATGCAGCCGTGAAACTTGCGGGTAATACAGATGCAGCAGCCTTGGCTAACAGGAATTTATTGGTGCCGGGAAATTTACCCAATGGAAAACCTGAAGGAATTAATTCTTTTGAAGTTGGTTATAAAAGTTCGTTGTTCAATAATAAATTATTTATTGATCTTGATGCCTACACAAATATTTATGATGGCTTTCTCGGGCAGGTGCAGGTGTTTGTTCCCATTGGCGAAACCATAGGTTCGGATGCAGCAATAATAGCAATGGTTGATAGAAACCGTGATGCAACGGTAGCAAGTGGCGGTAATACTGCCAGTAAAGGGCAAGAGCGTTACCGGGTTTATACCAATGCAAAAAATAAATACACTACCTACGGTTCTTCACTAGGGCTTACTTATAATTTTTATAAAACTTTTACTGTTTCAGGTAATTTAAATTATAATAAAATCAAGGGTATTACCAGTCCTGATTTATTTATAACAGGGTTCAATACACCTGGCTGGACTTCTAACTTATCATTTGGAAACAGGGCCATTACAAAAAATGTTGGATTTAATATAGTATGGAAATGGCAGAATAGTTTCCTGTGGGAAAGCCCGTTGGTGACTGGTCAGATTGATGCCATTAACAATGTAGATGCCCAGGTTACTTACAGGTTACCTGTGGTTAAAGCTACTATCAAATTGGGAGGTACCAACGTTTTAAATAACAGGCATATTCAGTACGCAGGCGGCCCCACAATTGGTGCATTGTATTATGTAGCCGTTACTGTTGATGGTTTATTTAATAAATAATTTTATCAAAATCTTACTCTTAAAAAAGAGTAGTATTGTTTTTATGTGATGCGGAAATATTGATTGATGGATTATTATTTCACATGTTTTTGATCTTTTAAATCATGATTCAAAATAAAATAACTGGAGTAGAAGAAAAGCAAAACGAAGCCATTGAAACGGGAAATAATTTATTTCCTATTTTTTTAAAGCTCGAAAAGCTGCGGCTGTTGATAGTAGGCGGAGGAAAAGTTGCTTTAGAAAAATTGCATGCAGTGCTACAGAATTCACCCGCTACACAAATTACTATGGTAGCTGTTGAATTTACTGAACCTACCCGCAACACAGCGATACATCATGAAAACGTTGAACTTATTGAAAGGGCTTATGAAGCTTCAGATCTTGATGATGCAGATGTGATAATAATAGCTGTTGATGATGCATTTGCCAGTGAACAGATCTATAATGATGCACATGAAAAAGGAAAGCTGGTAAACGTAGCTGACAAACCGGATCTATGTGATTTTTACCTTGGATCAATTGTAAAGAAAGGCAACCTTAAAATTGCCATCTCAACAAACGGTAAATCTCCTGTCATAGCTAAACGTTTGAAAGAAACATTCAACGATTTATTACCGGGAGAACTTGATGAAGTGTTGAATAATATGGAAGTGATAAGGAATAAAATGAAAGGTGATTTTGCAACCAAAGTAAATAAGCTGAATAAGATCACCAAAGTTCTTACAATAAACAAAGGAGTGGAAACTTCCGCCGGAGAAAAGCGTTGGCGCAAAATTGCAACTTATTCAGTTCTTGCATTCTTTTTTATGTTGCTGGGTCATTTTGTATTGTCATACATTCCATTTCACAATCTGCAAAACAGCTTTGTAAATATGATCCGAAATCTTGACAGAAATTTTTACATTATGGTAATTGCAGGTTTTGCAGCACAGCTTATAGATGGCGCATTGGGCATGGGTTATGGCGTTATTTGCACTACTTTTCTTTTATCAATAGGGATAAACCTGCCTGCAATAAGCGGCAGCATTCACACGGCAGAAATGTTTTCCAGTGCAGCCTCCGGCTACAGCCATTATAAATTTGGGAATGTAAATAAAAAATTATTCAAAGTGATGCTGATTCCGGGTATAGTCGGTGCAATTATCGGGGCATGGTTGTTATCAAAATTTGGTGATGATTATGCTGAATATATTCGCCCTTTATTGGCTTCTTACACATTGTTTTTAGGATTAAAAATATTATTGAACGCATTTAGAAAAAACAAAGCGGCAAAAAAAGTAAAACGTGTTGGATGGCTTGCGGGGGCCGGCGGATTTTTAGATTCGTTTGGCGGCGGCGGCTGGGGACCTTTAGTTACCAGTACACTCATCTCAAAAGGCCGCACTCCTAAATATGTAATTGGAACTGTAAGCATCACCGAATTTTTTGTAACGCTGGCAAGTGCGATAACATTCTTTTCGTTAATTGGTCTTAGCCATTGGCAGGTAATACTTGGGTTAATAATAGGTGGTGTGTCTGCAGCACCAATAGCTGCAAGACTTGCAGGTAAGTTACCGCTTAAAACCATGTTCATTGCTGTTGGAGCACTGGTTATAATATGGAGTGTGCGGATCTTATTGAAGTTATTAGGTGTGTTTTAAATTACTCTGACGTTTGAAAAAAGTAAGACTCTTGATTAATACCTTTGCAAAAAAATTACTCTATGGTAACTATACAAATCAACAGAGTGGAAGGGGATTTTGGCTTTGAAGCAAAAGATGCTAACGGGCATATTGTGCGCTTAGATACAAGTGATGAAACAGGCGGCATTAATTTCGGCATTCGTCCAATGCAGTTGTTGTTGATGGGTTTAGGTGGTTGCAGTGGAATTGATATCGTGTCTATCTTAAAAAAACAACGATTAACAATTGAAGGCTTTTCAATTAAAATACAGGGAGAAAGAGAAAAAGGAAAAGAACCTTCATTGTGGGAATCTGTTCATATTGATTTTAAATTGAAAGGAAATATCGGGCAGGAAAAAGCAGAAAGAGCCTGTGCCTTATCTATAAATAAATATTGCTCTGTTGCAGAAACGCTGCGGCGCTCCGGTACTAAGATCACCTGGAAGGTAATTGTAAATAATAATTAAAAACAATGCTTTATTGCCATCGAAATAAAACTAATTCATGAAACTACACCCTATTACAAAAGCCATAAGAACACAAACAGAGCGTACCAATGAGGGAGAGCATTCTACTCCTTTGTTTTTAACAAGCAGTTTTTGTTTTGATAATGCAGAAGATATGAGAGCTGCATTTGCAGATGAAACAGATGATAATATTTACAGCCGCTTCAGCAATCCAGGCGTAAGTGAATTTATTGATAAAATGGTTGAACTGGAAGGAGCGGAAGCAGGTGTAGCAACCTCAACAGGCATGAGTGCAGTGTTTGCAACTTTTATGGCGTTATTAAAAAAAGGCGATCATCTTTTATCATGTAATGCAGTTTTTGGAAGTACGCACAATATCATAAAAAAATATTTACCTAATTATGGTATTGAGTGCAGTTATGTTAGTGCAGATAAACCGGAAGAATGGGAAGCCGCTATCCGGCCAAATACAAAAATGATCTACCTGGAAACACCCACCAATCCCGGACTTGATATTATTGATCTTGAATTTGTGGCTGCTCTTGCAAAAAAACATAATCTTATTTTAAATGTAGATAATTGTTTTGCCACACCGGTAAACCAGCGCCCGATTGATTTTGGCGCACACCTTGTTTTGCATTCGGCAACCAAATGGATTGACGGACAGGGAAGAGTATTGGGTGGTGTAATAGTTGGTGATAAAGAATTGATTCATGACATCTATTTATTTACCCGTAATACCGGCCCGGCCTTGTCTCCATTTAATGCATGGGTGCTAAGCAAGAGTTTGGAAACATTAGATGTACGCATGGAACGACATGCAAAAAATGCATTGCAGATTGCAACTGCATTAGAAAATCATCCAAAATTATCCTGGCTAAAATATCCATATTTAAAAAGTCATCCGCAATACAATATTGCAGTTAAGCAAATGAAAAATGGCGGCGGCATTGTTTGTTTTGAACTGAAAGGGGGACTGGAAAGCGGTAGAAATTTTTTGAATAGTTTACAAATGTTGTCTCTCACTGCTAA
>JADGPX010000260.1 GCA_017882215.1 Chitinophagaceae bacterium
ATAACTTCGCCCTCTTCCCACTTCACAGTACGCTCCAGCGGTTCAACCGCGCTCGTCTCGTCAATGTGGATCACGGCATCGAACTGACGCGACAAACTTGCTTGAAAATAATGGCTCTGACGCTCAGTTTCTGGACGATAGATAACGCCGATAGCGCGTTCTAAAAGAGGCGCTTGCAAAACTTTGCTGACATCACTGCCCGCAGACATGAGTAATAGGAAACGCTCCAGACCGACTTCGTGAAACAGGCTTTCGTAACTACCCGGAAGTGCCCGGCGGACCTGCTTCCGTTCTGCCGCACCACCCCAATCTGCGGCCGCTGTCACCGTTCCCGTATAAGTGGTGAATCCAATCAGAATCGCCTCATCCTTGTAGCGCTGGCGCGTTAGTTGGCCGACATTCCATTCGCCTCGCCTGCCCATATCGGTCGCACTCGCGTCCCCTAAATGCGAATTGTGTTCCCACACAACAATCTTCGCTTTCTTGTTCGGTAAGGAAAGATGCCCATCAAGTGCAACAAGCGTTTCCATCATATGCAGATCGCGCAGATTCCATGAAGAAACATCACTTCTGTACATCATCCGGTAGTACTGCTCAGCATTTTTTACCAGGCCCACAATCATTTGTCCAAGGCCGAGATACAATGCGCCGCCAACAAAAGCAGTTAAATAAGTTAGTGCATAGCCTGCAGGAGCAAGTGTAACCTTATCATACTCGTTGCCCACAACAAATACAAATGTTGTAACCAGTAATATCATAAGCAATTGTACAATAAGCCGGCTAACCATTATAGACCATGTAGGGACTGGTGTTACTCTTAAACGCTGAAACACTCCCTTATCACGGTCACGTGCAATTACATTACTGTATCCCATCAACCCAATAGCAGTAAGCCCGATTGTGATGCATGTAGAAAGAGCAAAGGCGCCACCCAGCTTTGCAATTAATCCCTTCCACGAAATAAGAATAATAACAGGCACTAAAAGTAAGAGCACTACAGAACGGCGGTTGCGCCACTGCGTTTTAAAATCTGCCCGAAGTAATGATGTTAAAGCGGCGGAAGTTTTTGGTATAACGGTTTGCATTTTTATATACTTTTTTTATTCTCTAAATTTATGTTCGAACGGTACGACCTGTGAGACCGATAAATACATCTTCCAAAGTTATTTTTCCTTTTCTTGATACACTGATAACATTGGGATCGTTACGGTGAGTATCGATCAATGCCTGCGGAGTATCAATTGTAATTACATTGCCATGATCCATGATCGCAATGCGGTCACAAACAGCTTCAGCTTCTTCCATTGAATGGGTGGTTAATAATATACCATGGCCTTTATCCACGCATAGCTTCTATTCGTTCCCAAAGCTGGCGGCGTGATTGTGGGTCTAAGCCGGTTGTTGGTTCATCCATTAATACCAGTACAGGATCGTGAATGGTTGCAATAACAAGAGAAACACGTTGTTGCTGCCCTCCTGAAAGTTCTTTAAATTTTTTTGTTGCAGATTCTTCCAGTTTAATATCCTGTAAAATATTTTGTAATTTTTCTTTGGTAAGCTCTACACAATATATTCCTGCATACAACTGGATTATTTCAGCAAGTGTAAGCTCCGGCTGAAAGCTTGTGGCCTGCAATTGTACACCCACATTGGCTTTTGCATATAATGGTTTTTTTGCTGTATCAAAACCTGCAACAGTAATTGTTCCCGATTGTGGTTTTAATAATCCTTCTACAGCGCTTAATGTGCTCGTTTTACCGGCGCCGTTAGGCCCCAGAAAACCAAATATTTCTCGTGCTTTTACATCAAAAGAAACATTACGCACAGCATGAAATGAACCATAGGAAACAGTAAGACCTTCAACCTGAAGAATAGAAGAGCCGGGTTGATTATTCATTCAATTTATTTTAAGCAGTTATATTTTCGGTTGCAAATGTAGGCTAATTGCTTATTTGAGTTTATTTATATTAATAGCAGTGGCTATTGTAAGGTATGAATGATTAGTTAAATAATATGCAGACATGAGTTGGATTTTATTACTCTGAAAATTCGCTGCAACTTTTCGCTGGTGTATTAAAGAAGAAGGACGTGCCGGCGCTGTTTTATTGGAAGAATTACAATTACCCAATGCCCAATAAATAAGTAAAAAGATGAGGATAGTACTTAAACAACCACCACCTAATTTTTTTGCACCGTAGCCGGCTATTAATGCTCTCAGGAATTTGTTCATTGCAAAGTTTTACAATATTGTATTAAATATTATGCCAGGGATTGTAGTACATATTTCTTTACTGAAAGCTTTTTAATAAATGACAGGAGAGAGCTGATTACTCAGAGTTGTTGTTATTATTTTTTTGGATATTTGGTTGATTTAGAACTTTTGCCAGATCTTTATTCCTTAACCGGTTACACTTAAGTATTATTTTGAAAACTGCTTCTATTAGCGAGATAAAACAAGAACTAACTAACGCTTCTTCAAAAGAATTATTAGAATTATGCCTAAGGATTATTAAATACAAAAAAGAAAATAAAGAATTACTTAGCTACCTGCTCTTTGAAGCACATGATCTGCATTCTTACATTGAAAATATAAAAAAGGAAATGGATGAACAGTTCATACAAATTAACCGGTCTAATTTATATTTTGCAAAAAAGAGTCTTCGCAAAATTTTAAAAACTACCAACAGGTATATTAAGTATACAACATCAAAAGAAGCAGAAGTGGAATTGCTTATTTATTTCTGCAGTAAAATAAAAACTTCAGGCATAAGAATAAATAAAAGCACAGCGCTCACAAATCTTTACAACAATCAAATAAAAAAAATAAGAGGAGTTGTAGAAACACTGCATGAAGACCTGCAGCACGATTATAATAAAGAAATTGAGCAATTACTGTAATGTTGATAGACGATCTATATAATTATTTTGAAGAAAAAGGATTAAAGGAGATGAAATTTAAAATTAAATAGTTCAAAGTCTGTACTCAGTATTCTGTTAATTGATATTAAGGAGACTTATATTTGTACTATAAAAATTTATCACTATGTCATTAACCAGTAACAATAACCAAAAAGGTAAGGGAGGAAATAAAAATCAAAAAAATAATTTCCAGGCTTCTAAATTTATTGGTAAGCCCGCTAAAGGTGCCGGATTTTCAAAAAAGCCAATTAAAACAGGCGGCACACGTGGGAGCTAATTAGTTTCAGTTTGTTTTCCCTTCCATATTCTCACTAAATCTTTTTTACTGTTATTCAAATTGGAATATTACGGTTAGCCTGCCCAATTGTTTTATTAAATCTTCAGCAAAGGAATTTTCCAACTCAATCTTTTCTATATTTTTTTTATTATTCTTAAATTTTTTTTAAGAAAACAAGAAGCTTTATGAATGAAAATCAAGAACACCTACAAATTCAACAAAAATGTGATAGTACTTATTTGTCAGTAAAATTACGGTATTGCATTTCTGCGGAAACCACTCTATGTTTGTGGAATAATTAATGAATCATTACCTCGATCATTTTTTATTTGTCCAAACAAGTCCAGATATTTTGTGAAAATCTGCCAAGTTACACTTACCTGTAGCGAATGCATAAAAAAATTATAAACCAAAACCACAAAAGAATGACTTGTATTTTTACACTTACCATTTTCGGAGCATACTTTATTTCTCAGCTCCATCTTACCTTACACATTTTCCCTAAGTATCTTAACGCAAAGCGTTTGCTGTTAATGCCAATAAGGTAATATTAAGTATTCACGTTCTTAGCCCTTAGCTTACATAATCAATTAAAAAATTAAATAAAACAAAAATGAATAAAAATTTACTTCAAATTCTTCTGATTACTCTGGTTGTTCTACGGAAATGAACAAATAACTGAAGCTAAACTTTTAACTAAATCATAAACTAATAAATCATTCAACTGGAAATATATTCAGTACAGATAAACTCGTTTTCTTTGGGGGTTACAGAACCAGAATTTTAAGGTTCTTAACAAA
>JADGPX010000261.1 GCA_017882215.1 Chitinophagaceae bacterium
GAAAAATATGGCAAGAACCAGGTAGCGCAAATTATTACTTATGGCACCATGGCTGCAAAAATGAGCATTAAAGATGTTGCCCGTGTATTGGATTTGCCTTTATCGGAGAGCAATGCTTTGGCAAAACTTGTTCCCGACCGTCCCGGTACTTCATTAAGAAGAGTTCTTCAGGCACCACTTACAGGAGAAAAATCTTTACAGGAAGAAGGCGTTGGAGGTGATGATCTTGAAAATATAAAAAAACTCAGAGAGATATATAAAGGCGATGACATGCAGGCAAAGGTTTTGCATGAGGCTGAAATTTTAGAAGGCTCTGTTCGTAATACCGGCATTCATGCATCAGCAATTATTATTGCACCAAAAGATCTTACTGACTTAATTCCTGTAGCTTCTTCAAAGGATTCTGAATTATGGCTTACACAAATTGATGGAAATAATATTGAAGCAGCAGGTGTTTTAAAAATGGATTTTCTTGGATTAAAAACCTTGAGTATTTTAAAAACTGCCTTGCATCTTATCAAACAAAATCATGGTGTAATTATAGATTTGGATGCACTTCCGCTGGATGATAAAAAAACGTACAAGCTATACCAGCGTGCGGATACGAATGGAACTTTCCAGTTTGAAAGTGCCGGAATGCAAAAGCATTTAAGGGATCTTAGGCCGGATACATTTAATGATCTTATTGCAATGAATGCATTGTTCCGTCCTGGTCCAATGGCGTATATCCCAAGTTATATTGAACGCAAGCATGCACGAGAGCAGATACATTATGATCTGCCTGAAGTGGAAGAGATCTTAAAAGATACTTATGGTATTACGGTTTACCAGGAACAGGTGATGTTGCTCTCACAAAAACTTGCAAACTTCAGTAAAGGTGATGCCGATGTATTGCGCAAAGCAATGGGGAAAAAACAACGTTCTGTGCTGGCAGAAATGAAGGAGAAATTCATAAAAGGAGGAACAACAAATGGACATCCTGCTGAAAAATTAGAAAAAATATGGCACGATTGGGAAGCATTTGCGCAATATGCTTTTAATAAATCTCACTCTACCTGTTATGCATTGGTGGCATATCAAACTGCTTATTTAAAAGCCCATTATCCAAGTGAATACATGGCTGCAGTTTTAAATCATGCAGGCAGTATTGATAAGATAACATTTTTTATGGAAGAATGTAAACGCATGGGTTTAAAAGTGCTTGGTCCGGATGTTAATGAATCACAAAAAGGGTTTGCTGTAAATAAAAAAGGAGAAATAAGATTTGGATTCAGTGGTATGAAAGGTGTTGGTGAAGCTGCGGTGGAAGGTATTATTGAAGAGCGGGAAAAGCGTGGGCATTTTTCATCTATATACGATCTGATAAAAAGAGTAAATCAAAGAACAGTAAATAAAAAATCGCTGGAAAGCCTTGCCTATGCAGGCGCTTTTGATTGTTTTAAAAATATTCACCGGGCACAATATTTCTTTGTTGCTCCCGGAGATAATGCCACCGGACTTGAAAAAATAATCAGGTTTGGAAATCAATACCAGGCACAATTAAGCAGCAGTTCCAACACTTTGTTTGGCGATCTTCAGATGGAAGAAGTAAATCCTCCTAAACTTTATGAATGTGAGCAATGGCCTTTAATAAAATTGCTTGATTATGAAAAAGACGTTACCGGTATGTTCATCAGCGGGCATCCGCTGGATAATTTTAAATTCGAAATAAAATATTACGGACTCACTCCTATTGCCGAATTCAATGAATTTAAAGAAGCTGTGCACCTGCATCCTAATCCCGGAAGAAATTTTAGAATGGCGGGATTGGTGGCTGAAGCACAACATCGTATTTCAAAAAATGGAAATAAGTATGGTGTATTTTTTATTGAAGATTATACCGCCAAAATGGAACTCACTTTATGGAGTGATGATTATGTAAGATTCAGTAATTATTTAGAAGCAGGAATGGTAATTTTTATCACGGGATGTTTTAGACAACGGTATAATAAATCGGAATTTGAATTTAAAGTAAACAGCATTACTTTACTGGAAAGCATGATGAAAGCCTGCACTAAAAAATTACAAATAGAAACCCATCCAAAATTTATAGATGAAAATATCATTGGCTTTGTAGAAAAAAATGTAAAGAAGTTCCCCGGAAAATCAAGCCTGAAATTCTGTTTGTCAGAACCTGCATCAAAGTTAAAAATAGGTATGTACACTTTAGCGAATGGCTTTGAAATGAATGACGAAATGGCTAAGTTTCTGCAAGAAAAGCCTGAATTAGAAGTGCAGGTGGAATTAACATGATGTATATATGTCAAATAAACCTATTTTAAATATTGGACATAACTTTGTTTAGTGATGAGTGATCAGTAATGAGTTCAAATAAAAAGATAAACTTTAAACGTATTAAACCTTTTAAACATTAAACGATATAACTATGGCACACGAATTCACAGATGCAAACTTTAAACAGGAAGTTTTAGATTCAGATAAATTATCAGTTATTGATTTTTGGGCTGAGTGGTGCGGACCCTGCCGTGCAATAGGACCCGTTATTGAAGAACTTTCAAAAGAATATGACGGAAAAGTAAATGTAGGTAAGGTAAATGTTGATACCAATCCGCAGGTAAGTATGAACTATGGTATCACTTCTATCCCGGCAATATTATTTGTAAAAGGCGGAAAAGTAGTTGATAAGTTAGTGGGTGCACAACCTAAAGCTAATTTTGTAAAAAAGATTGAAGCGCTCAAGTAAAGAATTAAACCTTGAAGGTTTTTAAAACCTTCAAGGTTTGTATGACTGATTTTAAAAAATTAATGCCGGACTTTCTCCGGCATTTTTATTTACAGAATGGAATTACAATTATTAATGCTTTATCGAGTCGACCTTTAGATCAGGGACATGTTTATATCTAAATACAAAAGGAAAAACAATAGCTAACACAAGTGCATATCCTGCAAAAGCAAACCATATGCTATGCCAATCCCTGGAAAGAATATTATGTGTTACCGCATCTACTTTGGTAAAATGATCAACAACCAAACCGGCACCATATCCTCCACACATTGCACCTATGCCATTAGTCATGAACATAAATAAGCCCTGTGCACTTGCTCTTATATTAGCAGGCGATTCTCTTTCTACAAATAAAGAGCCCGAGATATTAAAAAAATCGAAAGCCATTCCATAAATTATCATTGAAAGAACCAATAAATATAAGCCGCTGCCTGGGTCGCCGATTCCAAATAAACCAAACCTTAGTACCCATGCAACAATACTTATCATCATTACTCTTTTAATACCGAACTTATGTAAAAAGAAAGGTATGGTAAGAATAAAAAGCGTTTCAGAAATTTGAGAAATAGATAATAAAAGTATCGGGTGTTTTACCCCAAATGAATCAGGATAAGTAACAGAGAAACTATCTAAGAATGATCCTCCGAAAGCATTGGTGATTTGTAGAGCGCCGCCTAAAAACATTGCAAATAAAAAGAAAATAAACATTTTTCTTTGCTTGAATAATACAAAAGCATCAAGCCCTATTGTAGCAAGAAAAGATTTTGTTTTGTTTAATTTCACCGGCGGGCATTTAGGCATTGTAAAAGCATAAAGTCCTAAAACCAATGCAGAAACAGAGCTAAATATTAATTGCATATTATTTGACTTCCATCCAAAAAGGTCCACCGTCCACATGGCTGCAATAAAGCCAATGGTACCCCAAACTCTTATCGGGGGAAAATCTTTTACAATATCAAATCCTTTTTGTTCCAGAATAATATAAGAGACAGTGTTGTTCAATGCAATGGTGGGCATATAGAACATGGAGTTTAAAAGCATTACCCAAAAAAACATATTAGGGTCTTTAATAGTAGATGACCAAAGCAAAAGCCCTGCACCGATGATGTGACAAAGGCCTAAAACTCTTTCAGCGTTTATCCATTTATCGGCTACAATACCCATTAATGCAGGCATAAATAATGATGCAATACCCAATGT
>JADGPX010000262.1 GCA_017882215.1 Chitinophagaceae bacterium
GCCGGTATAATCACCGACCTGGTAACCTTCACCCGCATGCTTTTTAAGAAAAGAAGAATCTACTTCTGATAAATAACCTAAAATATTTCCTGCAGCATCGTATGGATAATCTCTCACCGGTCTTTCCTGCAAATAAAAAGCAGGAACAAATTTGTACATGCTTTCATTAAGCTTTGCAATTTTTTCTTCAGGTAACAGCGCTTCAAATACCGATGGACGATAACTTTTATTTTTTATGATAGCTGTAATAATTCTTTTCCTGAATTCGGCAGTATCAATGTTGAGTATTCTGCAAAGTGCGAACGTATCTACCCCTTTTAGTTTTGCAGGCGTTACCATCAGGTCGTAAATAATTGTGTTTTGCAGGATGGCTTTGCCTTTTCGGTCGAATAAAATTCCCCTGTCGGGATAAAGTACTTTTCTAAATTTCCCCTGCTCATCAGCCATTATAGAATATTTTTTATTTATTACCTGCAGGTTGAATAATTGAAAAATAATTATCAAACTCATTACAATAAAAATCAGGCTGATTACATTTTTGCGGGACTGATTAAAGACAGACAATTATTAGTGATTTTACTGGAATATGAAGAGAGAACGGAATAATTGTAAAATTAATATCTCTACGCTGTATTTGTTCTAAATTTTTGTTTGCGCACAAATAATAATTCTGTAATTAAAATTAAGAACAAAGATATGGCTACTGATAAAAGCGTTTTTTCAAGAAAATATAAAATGCCGGCAAACTGCAATGCCTCCAACAAAAAAAGAAATGCATGATGTATTAGGGTTAAAACAGAAACGTACATGAAATAAGCTGCGAAGCCCATACTTTTTATGGAGGGTTCCTCATAGTTTGCTTCTGTACCTTCCTGGGTTATTAAAAGGTTTATTAAAAACGGGCGGAGATATGCAATCAGAACACAAGGCGCAGCATGCAATCCCGGTGTTTTTGTAAAATAATCCAATGCAAGTCCGGTCGCCAATGCCAGAAACATCAAAGTTTTTCTTCCAATTTTAAATGGCAGCCAAAGAATGAATAAAAAATAAATGTAAGGGTTGATAAGATGATGCAATGGTGGCACCTGGTTAAGCACAAATACCTGTACCAAAACAAAAAGAATAAATCTGACTATATTTTTTACCAGGCTACTCATTTGTTTTTTTAACTCTTTGTAATAATTCCCCCGGCTCTTCCTTTTGAAGATTATTAATTATGTAAACAAACTCCACAGTATAAAAGTTGGCGGCTGTTTTAACTTTAAGTGTATACACGTTTGTGCTTTTGTCTTCAACAATTTCATCAATAGTTCCGATGAGCAATCCATAAGGAAACTTCTCTGAAAAGCCACTGGTGATAACCGAATCACCTTTATTTACTTTGGCGTTTTTCCCTATTTCTTTTAATAAAACTATATTAGGTTTTTTGCCGTCCCAGACTATATTTCCTACCTCGCCGGTTTTTTTAAGCTTTGCGCTTATGTTACTTTGGCGGTGAAGCAAACTCATTACCACTGCATAATTATTGCTGATATCTATCACCGTTCCTACCACTGCATTGTTAACATCTATAACCCCCAGATCTTTTTGTAATCCCTGTAAAGCGCCCCTGTTCAGTTGAATATAATTATTGGGAAGGCTGACTGAATTGCCAATCACTTTTGCCTCCATGTACTGGTATTTTCTGTATTTTTCAGTTGAATCAATCCTTATTGTATCGATGGCAATTTTGTTGATGGTATCCGGCATTTCAAAATCCTGTTTTAATTTATTGTACAGTCTTTCGTTTGCCTTTACCAAAGAGTCGTTTGTTCTTTTTAATTGAAAATAATATTCTACACTATTGTATTGTTTGTAAATTTTTCCGGTTACTTCATTGGCAATGTCCATAAACACTGCATTATGAAACCGGTTGTAATTAAAAACCATAAAAAGACAAAACCCCTGTAATATTAAAAAGAGAAGAAAATTAAAATATCTGCGGATGAAAAGAAAGATGTTACGCACAAGCCGGATTTAATTTGTCATTGAGTCAAATAGTCATTAAGTCATAGTTTTAGGTTCATTGTTCATCGTCTTTATTATTGACTCAATGACTGATGACCAATGACTGTTTTTTATCTCATCACAAAAGGATAGCGGTCATAATGTTTCAGCGCTATACCTGTTCCCCTAACCACACTTTTTAAAGGATCATCGGCAATGTGTATCGGTAATTTTATTTTAGCTGCTAATCTTTTATCAAGGCCTCTGAGCAAAGCGCCACCACCTGTTAAATAGAGTCCTCTGCGGTAAATATCAGAAGCCAGCTCCGGAGGTGTTGTTTCCAGCGCTTTAAGAATTGCTTCTTCAATTTTAAAAATAGATTTATCCAGCGCTTCTGCAATTTCCTGGTAGCTCACAAATACTTGTTTAGGTATACCTGTAACAAGGTCACGTCCATTTACGGGAATATCATCCGGCGGATTCTCAAGATCTTTCATAGCAGCCCCGATCTGTATTTTAATTTGTTCGGCTGTTCTCTCACCAATTAATAAGCTATGATAACGACGCAAAGCTTCCATAATATCAGCTGTAAATTCATCACCTGCAATACGGATTGATTGATCGCAAACGATACCTGCAAGTGCAATAACGGAAATACCTGTAGTTCCTCCGCCAATGTCAATGATCATATTACCTACCGGTTCTTCCACATCAATACCAATACCCAGAGCGGCTGCCATAGGCTCAGGTAATAAATAAACTTCCTTTGCGCCTGCCTGTTCCGCACTGTCTCTTACTGCCCGCTTTTCTACTTCAGTGATGCTGCTTGGTATACAGATCATCATCCGCCAGCTGGGAGGAAATAACCGTTTTTTTGGGTAGACCATTTTGATCATAGCCCGTAACATCAGCTCAGCAGCATTAAAATCTGCGATCACACCATCTTTTAAAGGACGAACTGTACGAATGCTTTCATGGGTCTTTTCATGCATCATCAATGCCTTTTTACCCACTGCCAATAAATTTTTAGGATTATTCCGGTCTAACGCTACAATAGAGGGTTCATTTACCACCACTACATCATTGTGAATAATAAGTGTGTTTGCGGTTCCCAGGTCTATTGCGATTTCCTGTGTAAAAAAATTAAAAAGGCCCATGCTTTGGGGTAAAAATTAAAATGTAAACAATGCCTGCAAAGTTGAAGGAAATAATTTGAATTAACAATGCCAAACATTTGATATGTAATGATTTCACCAAAATATTTATAAGATGAAAACTTCCTGAAAGTTGCAGGTGATGAAACAGTGCAAATAAGACAGATTAATTCTATGATATTTAATCAGCAAATTCGTAACCGATATCATTACGATAATACATGCCGTCAAAATAGATCTGCCCTAAAATATTTTTCGATAATTCAATCGCTTCTGCAATTGTATCTGATAAGGCTGAAACAGCTAACACTCTTCCTCCATTGCTAACTATTTCTTCACCTGATTTTTTTGTACCCGCATGAAAAACCATTATGCCTCCCTCTGCTTCAATTGTTTTTATCGATTCAGGATTTTCCAAATATCCAAAATCAATCGATTTACCTTTTTCATATTCACCAGGGTAGCCGCCACTTACCGCAACGATTGTTGCAGCGCATCTTTGATCAATATCAATTTTTTCTTTATTCAATTCTTCACGTGAGCAACTAATAAATAATTGAACAAGATCATTTTTTAATCTTAATAATACTACTTCGCTTTCGGGATCGCCCATCCGGCAATTGTATTCAATAACCATAGGCTCATCCGCAACTTTTATCAGTCCAAAAAATATAAAACCTTTGTAAACAAGATCTTCTTTTTGTATGCCGGCAATGGTTGGCTGAATTATTCTATCAACAACTTTTTGCATAAATGCTTCATGCGCAAATGGCACCGGGCTTATGGCTCCCATGCCACCGGTATTAAGACCTGTATCGCCTTCGCCTAT
>JADGPX010000263.1 GCA_017882215.1 Chitinophagaceae bacterium
GTTATTTTTTATTGAGCGCTTATGCCGGGTATAAATTTAAAAAATACATAAAGCTTTTTGCAGATGCACAAAACATCACTAACAAAAAATTCTTTGATGTAGCAGGATATAATTCTATACCGTTTTTATTAAATGGTGGCATAACATTTACATGGTAAGAGAAACAAACCGATAAAGTTTATTTATGAAGGCATACATAAATTGGAGTGGTGGCAAAGACAGTTCGCTGGCTTTATACCATACTTTAAATGATAAAAATTATTCAGTTGAAAAACTTTTAACTAATGTAAGTGGAGAGTATCAGCGTATTTCTATGCATGGTGTTAGGGAAGAGTTACTGGAACAGCAGGCCACTGCTATTGGTATCCCTTTACAAAAATTAGTTTTGACGGATCAGCCTTCTATGATTGAGTATGAAGAGCACATGATGAGAACCATGAATCAATTGCAACAGGAAAGATTTACACATAGCGTGTTTGGTGATATTTTTTTGGAAGACTTAAAAATATATCGTGAAAGCCAATTGACAAAAGTTGGAATGACAGCAGTGTTTCCTCTCTGGAAAAGAAATACAACAGAACTTATTCATGAATTTATTGATCTGGGTTTTAAAACCATTGTGGTATGCGTTAATGAAAAATATCTGGATAAAAGTTTTTGCGGAAGAATAATTGACGAAGATTTTATTAGAGACTTACCTGAGAATGTAGATGTATGCGGTGAGAATGGTGAGTTCCACACATTTGTTTTTGATGGACCGATATTTAATAATCCGATTGCTTTTGCTAAAGGAGAAATTATTTACAGAAAATATGCAGCCCCAAAGCAGCAAAGTGATAATTGCTTTCAGCCGGCGGTTGTTGAAGATTATGGTTTTTATTTTTGTGATCTTTTGCCTCAGTGATGCTTAGCAATAACGAATTACATTTGCAGCAATAATAATTGTATGGATTTTTCTGAAATATTTAGCAAGGAAATGCTTACAGTGAGTTTTACATTATTTGCTGTAATAGATATTATCGGTTCTATACCGGTTTTGATAGGGCTGAAAAGTAAGTTGGGTGGCATAAATGAGTTTAGGGCTACTTTAGTTTCCGGGGCACTCATGATATTGTTTTTATTTATCGGCAAGCCCTTTCTTAATTTACTTGGGCTGGATATTAGATCTTTTGCTGTAGGTGGTTCTATTGTAATTTTTATCCTTGGATTGGAAATGGTTTTGGGTACAGAATTTTTTAAAAGTGAAAAAGATTTTGGGGCTGCAACTGTTGTTCCTATTGCGTTTCCTTTAATTGCAGGGTCTGGTACATTAACCACAATAATTTCATTAAAAGCAAATTATCAGGAAATAACTATTCTCATTGCCATTCTGTTTAATCTTATAATTGTTTATGTCGTTTTAAAATCATTAAGATTTTTAGAGCGCATTTTAGGACCTGCCGGGCTGATAGCAGTCAGGAAATTTTTTGGTGTAATTTTAATTGCAATTGCTGTAAAAATATTTGCGACAAATGCACATGGGTTGATAAAGTAAATGTGCAGATGTGTAGATATGCAGATTGGTTCTTTTATTTGCACATCTGCATATCAGCTAATCTGCACATCAAACAGGCCTCGTAGTACAATGGATAGTATAAGAGTTTCCGAAGCTCCAGATCCAGGTTCGATTCCTGGCGAGGCCACAAATATCGTCTGAAACGCTTACTGTAACTGTGTTTCATTTTTTAGGGGTCAATTTAGGGGGCAATCATTTTTTACTTTACTGAGTTTTACTAAATTATCCTTGTATTTACTAAAGTTATATTTTTTTTATCGATTGCTTATTATTCCTGTTAATTTTGTTTAGTATATTCTTTATTTACACTTTATTAATTCTTTTTAAAGGAATCACCGAGGTAAAAAATAAGGAGATACCAATTCTTATACCTAATGTATTAATCTGTTTATGTGAGAATTGATCTTGTAGTTTATCACTGCTTTGGTCGTTATTTGTTACAGCCCAAATAAGAATATCTTCTGGTACCAATGATATTAGCTCATCATAGAATGGAACTAATTCATCATAACCATTATAAAATCTTTCTGGATAAGCTAAAATAAGTTTGGATACTGGTTGGTAATCGGTTTGAACCCTTTGCATTTTAGAATTTCCCGCAAAGGTACGAAGGGATTCGTGGGAGATTTTCGAAGTCTTTTTTACCTGATTATATATTATCTATTTACTGTATCTACAAATGAATGTTGTCTAATGGATATTTGTAAAATTTCTAAATTTCCTACATCCTATGAATCCTTTAGAGGTTTTAAGGGAGTTTTGTTGATGTAATTTTTTCAACAATAAGAAGGTAACGCTTAATGGTTCCCTGGCGAGGCCACTTCTAGTTTATTAAGATGCCACCAGAAAATCAAGTAAATAAGTTTAATTGATACGTTTTAGGCTCGCAAGCCTTCATCCATATTTTAAACCTGAATTTTTCTGCTTCAGACAAATCCGTTTCAAAAATTCCATCCAGTGATTTACAAAGTTCATTATTAAATAATGGTCGAAAATCATTTTCAATAAATACCGGATTAAAATAAAGCCACTGTGGGCAGTAGCTCCACCATTTATTTTTTATTGGCAACCATGAGTTGCTTTCACAGCAATCAAGATTTTTTATTAAGTTCTTCCAGTTAAAATAAATAGTAAAATAATCCTGCTTCCATGATGCTCCAAATTCATCAAGGAGAAAAAGATACAAACCTGTTGAATTAAAAACCTGATAGTAGTCCCGGTAAAAACCATTTTCTTCAAGTGAAAGAATAAGTTTTGCATTAATTCCTGCTAGACCAGGTTTCTTCTCAATATTCATCTTTCACTTTATTCAACGAAATTTCAAATATGGTTGAAGATTTATCACAAACCTTGTTTTCATTATTTGATAGTGCCAGAATCCTTTCTTTGAGATGATTTCTGTAAAACAGCAAATCGCCATTCTCAATCAACTCATTTTCAGAAAAAGATTTAGCATGTTTGCTGATCATTACCTTTATCATTTCTTTATTCATGCACCTGTTATCACACAAATAATCTGACATTTTTAGCAGAAGTGTTAATTGCTCTTTCAAAACATTTTCAGCAAGGGAAAGCGCATTTTGAATAAGTTCCTGTGCTTCCTTATTCATTAAATTATTTTCATCGTGAATGAAATTATTTGCCATATAATCTTTTACCTGAAAGCTTGCAGCAATACTTCCCATCCCGCAACTCTTGAGCATTGTTGTTGCGAAATGAGTTGCTCTTGTAATATCTTCTTCCGCTCCTGTGGTAATATTCTCTTCTCCAAATACTATTTTTTCAGCAACGTAGCCTCCGAGGTACATGGCAAGGCGCTTAGCAATCTGTTCTTTGTTAATATACTTCCACTTCAATTTTGTGTGAACAAAACCATAGCTATCTGTATTTGCTGTAACTGAATAAATAACTTCAGGAACCGTCTTCAAAAGCATGATCGCTATAATCGCATGACCACTTTCATGAACTGCAGTGATGGCTTGCATATCATCTTTCCTGTTTTTTCTCAATCTTTCAAGGTTCAAAACTTGTTTTTCAGAAAAGGAATAAATCAAACTTTTTCTTTTAAAATAATCCACTGTAACCAGGTTCCCTTCCGCTCTGAAAACTATTCTTGATGGATTTAATTTGTTTATAATTAATTCTGTTAGCACACGTCCAAGTTTTGTATTTATTACCTGGTGAATGGTGGTGAAAATTGGTCTGGTGCCCTGTGCGGGATAAACACCTTCTTTATAGATCAGTTCGCAAATTGATTCACCGAAACTGATTTTGATATTTTGCAGCGACTGTACTCTTTCCTGAATTTTGACAAGTTCAAGTTTTATTATTTTATGAAAGGATTGGCTGTTAAAGGCAGGATAAATAATATGTATGTTACCCAGTCTTGCTATTTGTTCATTTCTAAATCT
>JADGPX010000264.1 GCA_017882215.1 Chitinophagaceae bacterium
AAAATACTGCTAAAATTATTTCGCCAATTTATCTTACAGCCGATTGCGCTTTTGTTTTACCTTATGAAAATATTGATGAGACTATTATAGATAATACAATTATTAAACAGAGGCCATTTGTTGGTGTATCGGTAAATGCGTTGACTGAAGATAATGAAGGAATTTATGTAAAATTAATGGCCCAATTAATGGATTATATTGTTGAAAAATTCGATGCATTAATTATTTTTGTTCCGCATGTAGTATCGCCTATCGGAGATGGAAAATTGGATGATCGCACTACCGGAGAGAAAATATATCTTTTATCGGGACACAAAGATAACATCTTTTTGATCAAAGATGATTTTACTCCAGAAAAATTGAAAGGTATCATCAAGTTATGTGACATATTTATTGGAGGAAGGATGCACGCAAATATCGCCGCACTTTCATGCTGTATTCCTACAATAGCAACAGCATGGAGCCATAAATATTATGGAATCATGCGGACATTAGGACAAGAAAAATTTGTATGCGATGTTAAAACAATGAATTTTGAAGAGTTAAAATCAAAAGTTGATTTTTTGTTGGCCAATAAAGACCAAATTCATATAGAAATAGAGTCACGAATAGTACATCAAAAAGAGTTAGCATTATTCAGTGGAAAATTAGTCAGCGATTTAATAGAAGATTTTAATAGAAAAGATGCTTAACATATTATTCTATCTAAGATATTTATGAATATAGATAACGATAATATATTAAAAATTGTTAGATATGATCTCTGTACCGGATGTGGAACTTGTGTTTCTCTATGTCCAAAAGGGATCATAGAGATGGCGATTAATAAAAATAAAGGGATTTATGAGCCACAATTAAAAGAAGATAAATGCAACTATTGTGGTGTATGCTATAACATATGTCCAGGTCATGATGTTGATTTTGGTGTATTGAATTCTCAGATATTTGGTAAAAAGCCAGCAGATGCTCTGATAGGTAATTATACAAACTGTTATATTGGGCATGCTAATGATTTTCATGTCAATTAAGTTTTTGTTTTTGAATTACAGGAGCAATATAGCACACCTAAATCTACAACCCTTATTTCGCAAAAATCATCTCCTTAAGAAAAGCCGCCCATTGGTATGCCGCTAAAGTGATTGCGACGCAACAATGATGCTATGAAAAACTTCTGCCGGTAACCAAATCCTTAAATTTCAAGTCATAATTACAAACTCATAATTCAATAGTTATCTTTGCGCACTTCCGCATAAAGGGCGGGACAGGTTTATGAAATACGCAAACGAAATAAGCAAGCGGCGCACATTCGCCATCATCAGTCACCCCGATGCCGGCAAGACAACCCTCACCGAAAAATTTTTATTATTTGGCGGCGCCATACAAACGGCAGGCGCTGTAAAAAGCAACAAAATAAAAAAACATGCTACATCAGATTTCATGGAAATAGAAAGGCAGCGGGGAATTTCAGTGGCAACTTCGGTAATGAGCTTTGAATACAAAAATATGCTGGTGAATTTGCTGGATACTCCCGGACATAAAGATTTTGCTGAAGATACTTACAGAACATTAACGGCAGTGGACAGCGTAGTGCTGGTTATTGATTGCGTAAAAGGTGTGGAGGAGCAAACAAGAAGACTGATGGAAGTATGCAGGATGAGAGCTACACCGGTAATTGTATTTGTAAATAAATTAGACCGTGACGGCAAAAATCCTTTTGATCTTTTAGATGAAATTGAGAATGAATTAAATATAAAACTGCATCCGTTAAGCTGGCCCATTGGCATGGGCAGAGATTTTAAAGGTGTTTATAATTTATTCGATAAGAGCCTGCTTTTATTCCATCCAAATCAAAAAGCAACTGAAGAAGATTACCTGCCATTGAAAGACTTAAACGATGATGTACTTCAAAAAAAGATAGGAGAAAAGGAAGCAGAACAATTAAGAGAAGATGTGGAATTGATAGAAGGTGTATATGGTCCGTTTGATAAGGAGCCTTATTTGCAGGGCAAAGTAGCGCCTGTGTTTTTCGGAAGCGCCATTAATAATTTTGGGGTAAAGGAATTGTTGGAAACATTCATCCAGATCGCTCCCCTCCCATTGCACCGTGCGGTAACTACAAGAGTTGTTGAACCAACTGAAAATAAGTTCAGTGGTTTTATTTTTAAGATACATGCCAATCTCGATCCCAAACATCGTGACAGGATCGCATTCCTTCGGGTTTGCGCAGGCAAGTTTGAGCGGAACAAATATTTTCATCATGTTCGGCTGGGTAAAGATGTAAGATTCAGTAACCCCTATACTTTTTTAGCAAGAGATAAAGATGTGATTGACACTGCATTTGCGGGTGATGTGATTGGCTTATTTGATACCGGGAATTTTAAGATCGGTGATACTTTAACTGAAGGTGAGGATTTTTATTTTACAGGAATTCCTTCGTTCTCTCCTGAAATTTTTAAAGAGGTGCGGAACAAAGACCCGATGAAAACAAAGCAACTGGAAAAAGGATTGCTGCAATTAACTGATGAAGGAGTAGCGCAATTATTCACACAGTTTGGCGGCAATAAAAAAATTATTGGTTGTGTTGGTGAGCTGCAGTTTGAAGTGATACAATACCGTTTGTTACATGAGTACGGAGCATCAGTTCAATTAAATAATCTGCCGTTTTATAAAGCGTGTTGGCTAACCAGTACCGATCCAAAAAAACTGGAAGAGTTCATTCGTTTTAAGCAGGCAAACATTGCAAATGATAAAGACGGACACCTGGTTTACCTTGCCCAAAGCGAATGGTTCTTAAACACAGAGCGCAGGAATAATCCGGATATTGAATTTCATTTTACAAGTGAGATACATAAATAGCGAGTAGTGAGTTGTGAGTAGTATGTTGATAGTTAATTTGTGGAGTAAGTGAAAGAATATTTTTTATAGAAAAAAGTATTATAAATTATCCTGCAATCTTTCTTACAAAAGGAATAAGTTTTATCAGTTTTATAATTATGTATGAGATAACCAAAACAATAAGTGCTTTTAAAAGTATGGCCCACGCAGGATTCCAGCTTTGTACTGTTTCATAATAATTCCTGTCCTCTGAAAAAATAAATTCTATTACAAGCACATGTACCAGGTAAATACCAAAGGTACAGGCGCTGATCTGAGTAATGATATTTCTGAAAATATTTGAGGTTGTATCTCTTACCTTATTTTTAAACCAAAGAAAAAGCGCAGTGATACACAATACTACATCAGGTGTAAAATCTGTTGCGATCAGATCCTCTGTATGAGCAAATCCGAGCCGATAACATATATATGGTGTGATGATCGAAATTACAAACCCTGCAACACCAAGCAAATAAATTTTGTTAAGCGTTCCTGAAGAAAATGAAAAGTTGATCAAATAATATCCAAGCAGGAAATAACCGATATAGCCTGTAAAAATATTTAATTCAACGCTTGTATTTAAGCCTGTGATAATATTTATTATTCCTAAAACTGAATTGGTGATAAGCCAGAGCGTAAGAAAATATAAAATGTTTTTTTCACTAGCTGATTTTATATAAACATTTATAATGGGCCAGGCAAGATAAACTCCTATCATCATGTATAAAAACCATAAATGGTATGCTACAGGTCCCTGGTAAAATATTTTGATTTGCTCTTTTATATTTATTGATGACAATGGCTCTTTGTAATCAATTGTTTTAAAAAGGATATAAATTATGCTCCAGCAAATAAGCGGTATAATAAGTTTAGGCAGGCGTTTCAGCAATAATTCTTTTATAGTTATTGCCCTGTCCGGTCTTAATAAAAATGCCCCGCTTAAAACAACAAACATGGGAACACAAAACCTTACCAATCCATTATAAATATTGGCTGCCCACCAATCGCTATTTGATATTTCTCCATAATGTTCAACATAGTCTGATGCAATGTGCAGAATAATAACAGCAAAAACGGCA
>JADGPX010000265.1 GCA_017882215.1 Chitinophagaceae bacterium
GCGCAAGAATGAGGCATTGCTTTGTGCGTTGATTTCTTGTGCCCTTCGCTTCAATAAAAGCTGCCCAAAGAATCTGCAAATACAAGTGAGTTACAGCCATCTTCTCACTTTATTTTTATACTCAACATATTTTACACCAAATGCACGCTCAAGATATTCTTCTTCTTTTTTAATTACGTATTTTTGAATAATAAGGAGAAGGATCGGAAATAAAATAATATTCCACCAATTGCCGATTAAACAGGTTAATCCTAAATATATAAATACCAATCCCACGTACATTGGGTTGCGGGAAATATTATAGACGCCATTTGTTTGCAGCGAGGATGCAGGTTTTATAGGTATCAAAGTGTTTTTGCTTTGAAAGAATTTCCTAAGACTTGTAATGCTAAAGAACAATGAAGTAACCAGCAATAATATTCCAACAATCTTTGTTACCTGCAAATGAAATAATGAAGTATCGATCGGGATCTTTTTTTGAATAAATACCGCAGCTAAAAAAATAAGGACATACAATAATGGTGGAGGAATATAAACTCCCGGGCTGTCTTTTTTATTTTCCATCTTACTTATTTGCTTGTAATGTAGTTGGATTAATTATTATTCTGGGGTTTTAATTATTTCTGGTAACCAGAATATTGAAAAACAAAAAAATAATTCTCAACCTTTGTCCAATTTCATAACTTCCGTTCGTCATTAGTTTTTAACAATCAAAAATTTTATAAAATGAAAGAGTTCTTATTTGTATACCGCAACGATTACAAAGCACAACCTAAGCCTACACAGGAAGAAGGAAAGGCAATTATGAAAAAATGGATGGATTGGTTAGGCGGCATTGGTGCACAGGGGAAATTAGCAGACCAGGGAAATGTTTTGGGTTCTGCAGGCAAAGTTGTAAAATCCGGCAACATGGTTACTGACGGGCCATACACAGAAATTAAAGAATTGATTGGAGGTTACTCCGTTGTTAAAACTGAAACCATTGAAGAAGCTGCAGAAATTGCAAAAGGCTGTCCTATTTTGGATGATGGCGGAAATGTAGAGGTTAGGGAAATAAATAAGATGTGATCTGCCATTACATAAAATTGTAAAATAATTTTCTTCATGGCCGGTGTCCGCACCGGCCATATTTTTCGATCATTTTTTATCAACTGAAGCAATATATTGTATCGATCTTCCCGCCCTCGTTGGTCTTCCCCAGCCGAGCCGTTGTTCGGTCTTGTGACCAACAACCGAAGCCAAGCACCAGCGTGCCCATTCCATAAGTTTTGTATTTTTATTTATGGCAATAAATTTTTCCGTCCCGGCAAATATTTTTTTGTAAGCCATTTTCTCACCGGTATGTCATACAGTTTTAAAAACACATAAGAAAGTGTAATAACGCATACCAATAACAGTAAACCAACCGGCCATGCCTGTGCAAATGTTTTATGATTATCTACTACCCACGCGGTAAATATGTAAATGAAAGGATAATGGATGATATAAACAGGATACGATATATCACCCAAAAAACGACAAACATTCGCAACGCCTTTATTATTTATAGAACCGCTTGCGCCAAGGTAAACAACCGTAGGAAAAATGATGATAATACTTAGCGCTTCGTACAAGCCATTTATCCAAAAATGTTCTGTATTGCTGCCACCAACTCTTGGGATAGAAAGAATAATAATCAGTAACAAACTGCACCACACAAAAGTATTGCCCATGTTACCGGGCTTTGTAAGGCGTGACAGCAACATACCTGCAAGAAACGGATAACATAATCTTGTAAACCCTATGCGCAACTGCTCCGGCGTTATGGACCAGCCACCAATTAAATCGCCGCGGCCGCCGGCTACACTATATTGTATCAAAACGGCCGCCGCAATTAAAGTAAGTATTGCGAGTACCATCTTGGACGTTCTTCTTAAAACAAGTGCATACATTATGTTGGCGATGTATTCAAAGAAAAGCGTCCATGCAGGACCGTCCAGCGGATGCATTTCGCCCCAGCCGCGAATGTCAAGTGATAGCGGAACCGGTACTAATGTATAACCGATAAGCATCACTAATATCAGCTTCCACACAGGAGTGGTTCCAATGGGCGGGAACACAATAGTTGAGGCGCTGAAATAAAAACAAATCGCACCGATGGTCATACCAATAATAATCATCGGGTGCAAACGAATAAGCCTGCGTTTAAAAAAATCTTTTATGCTCATTTTGTTCCACCTGTCATCATAGGCATGCGCAATTACAAAACCTGATAACAGGAAGAAAAAATCAACGGCGAGGTAACCATGATTGATATACATTTTAGTAGCATCGCCGCCGGCAAAAGGTTCCATTATATGCATGCAGATAACCATAATAGCAGCTACACCACGCAGCCCGTCGAGAATTTTATAATGGCTTTTGGAATCGGAGAAAACAGAGCTTACTGTGTTTGTATTCATATGCAGTCGTTCACTGCAATATACATGTTGCAGGCGTTTTGCAAAAAATGATTTTCTTCCGTCCTCGTTGATGTTCCCCAGTGCCAGCGTAGTGCCGTTGTCAGAGCCGTTGTTGGTCTTGTGACCAACAACCGAAGCCAGGCAACAGCATAGCCATTCCCAAAGTTTTGTATTTTCACTTATGCTTTTAAAAATGTTTATGCTTCGTATCATTTCAACAATATTTTTATTTACTGTTTTTTCTTTTTACTGTAGTGCACAAAAAAATACTGCACAAAAAAATTTTGCAGTGATCGCCTATTATGCAGGAAGAACAAGTATGATAGATAGTTTTGAAGTGGAAAAATTAACGCATATTATTTTTAGCTTTTGTCATTTAAAAGGAGACTCCCTTTGGGTGAGGAATGCCCGTGACAGCGCTACCATCCAGCGCATGGTAGAACTGAAGAAAAGAAATCCGCAGTTAAAAATAATCTTATCGTTGGGTGGCTGGGGAGGTTGCCAAACCTGCTCTCCTGTTTTCTCTTCCAAAAAAGGACGAAGAATATTTGCGAGGTCAGTAAAAGAATTAAGCAAATATTTCGGCACAGATGGAATTGATCTCGATTGGGAATACCCGGTGATCTCAGGATTTCCGGGCCATCCTTATAAGGCGGAAGATAAACCCAATTTTACTGCACTGGTAAAAAAGCTAAGGCAGAAACTCGGCAAAAAGATGGAGATCAGCTTTGCAGCCGGAGGCTTTACTTCTTTTATAGATTCTGCAATTGACTGGAAAAATGTAATGCCAAAAATAGATCGTGTAAACCTGATGAGCTACGACCTGGTGTCGGGCTCCAGCACAGTTTCAGGGCATCATACTCCTCTCTATTCTACAGCTAAACAGGTTCAGTCAGTTGATAATGGCGTAAAAAAATTAATTGCAGCGGGTGTATCACCCGGTAAGATCGTAATAGGTGCTGCTTTTTATACAAGACTCTTTGAAGTAACAGATACCACTACCAACGGGTTATATGTGCCGGCAAAATTTTATCATGGATTATCGTTTAGCCACTTTGCAGATTCAATAAATGCTGCCAATGGATTTATAGAATATTGGGACTCTCTTGCAAAAGCTCCTTATGCATTTAATATCCAGCGAAAATTAATGGCAACCTATGATGATACAAGGTCGATAAAATTAAAAACCAGGTATGCATTAAAAAATAAATTAAACGGCATCATGTTCTGGCAACTTGCAGAGGATAACTTAACCGAGGGTTTATTAAATGCCATTGATGCAGCAAAGAAGGAAGAAGAGAAATAATTTAAACTGTATAAAGCCTACCAACGAAAGTACCCCCAATAAAATGAGCCATGAAAATCTTGCTGAATACATTGCAGCAAAATTCTATTAAGAATATTAAAGAGGAATTTTAAGTAGTGAGAAACTTTGCCAATCGCTGAAGTAAGTCTTTATGTAATTGGAAAGG
>JADGPX010000266.1 GCA_017882215.1 Chitinophagaceae bacterium
TTTTATTCTAACAAAATCCGAATTTTATATCCTGTAAATAATGGGCGGCAAAGGTAAACCTTGAATTTTTTTATTTAGAAAGATCCGAGTTAAAAGGCCGTTAAACAATCACTATGAAAATATTTTTTCTCACTTGTTTGTTAATCTTTTCAAAAGTTATTGCTCAGCCTGTTACAAATTATGTTGATAAGGTAACTGAGATTTCTCTTGCGGAGAAATTAAGTCATGAAAGAGTAATAAATGCTGACAATGTAACCAGCGCCTCAGAAAATTTTGATGTAAAATATTATCGCTGTGAATGGGAAATGGATCCTGCTGTGAGATTTATCAAAGGAAAGGTAACAGTATATTTTACCATAACATCTTCTGCCAATTCTATTTCTTTTGATTTGATGTCTCCTCTAATTACAGATAGCGTGAAGCTATTGGCTGATTACCAGAAATAATACAACACAAAAAATAATTGATAATATAGGCGGACAAAATATTATACAGGTATTCCTTAATCCTGTTCAGGAGCAGTTATTTGTTTATCTTAAAAACTATTCATCGCAGTTTGCTAATATTTATCTCTACAATAGTGCAGGGCAGGTTTTGTATAAAAAACTTTTATCGGTTAATGGCTTCGAATTTATTGAAATTCCTTTTGGCCATTTAGCAAGGGGAGTATATTTTATTAAAGTAGGATCAGGTAAGGATGTTAAGTTTGTAAAGAAAATAGTGAAGTAGTAATTATTAATATCCCTATTCTGTTGAAAAGAAAAAAATATTCCATTTCCAAAACCTTATTTAAAGTATTCCTTGTAATTGTTGTAATTGCTAACGTGGTTTATTATATTACTTACTTCTTTACCCGTCCGCCACATATACTATATCCTGCTTTTGGTATTGAGATTCCTGAAAATTATTCTTTGCACGGCATTGATGTAAGCCGCTACCAGCAAGTAATTAACTGGAGCGATGTAAAAGACATGCAGGTTAAAAACATTAAAATTGGTTTCGCATTTATAAAAGCAACTGAAGGGATTGATAAAGTAGATGCTCAATTCAGAAGAAACTGGCTATATGCAGAAAAGGAAAACATTCCTAAAGGCGCTTATCATTATTTTATTGCTGGTAAAAGCGGGAAAGCGCAGGCAGTCAATTTTACTGAAATAGTGAAACTAAAAAAAGGCGATCTTCCTCCCGTACTGGATATTGAAGAAACTTATGGCGCATCAATAACTGACATACAGCAGAAGATAAAAGATTGGATCGAAAAAGTGGAAAAGCAATATAAAGTGAAGCCCATTATTTATACTAATATTAATTTTTATAATAATTATTTAAGAGGATCTTTTGATCAATATCCTTTTTGGATAGCACATTATTTACAACCCGGTAAACCGAGGATAGATAGAAAATGGACCTTCTGGCAGCACAGTGAGAACGGGCATATTAACGGAATAAAAACAACCGTAGATTTTAATGTGTTCTCTGGAGATAGCGCCGAATTTAAAAACCTGTTGATCAAATAGCAGGATAGAAAATAATTTTTATCTTCAGTAACTAATAGTTCTCTTATGAGCGACATGGAACCTGAAGTAAAAAATTTTTTATCCAGAATTGCTACTTCACTATCTGTGGGGCTGCTCTGGCTGCTTGTAAATTCTACGATTGGTATCGGTTTAAATTTTGCTTTTTTTGAAGACAAGCCAACAATAGGTAATTATATTTTTTACAGCTGGTTCTTATTGAGTCTTTTCTTATTAATTATTTTTTACCGTAAAAAATGGAAACTGTAATATTCCCCTCCCTCGGAGGCCCGCCCGGATGACTCGGTCGGACGGGGGTTAGGGGGAGGCCTAACTGCTGTGATCTGAAATTATCACCCAGGTATTTTTTATTTTTTTAAAAAGCAAAGTAAAATATCCGTTTAAATCTCCGGCGGCACGGGCAAGATGCCATTTACCAACTACAAAATAATACAGTACCGATAATCTTTTTGTTTGAAGGATGGTAAAATCCAGTTTACCCATTGCAGCTGCATCCGGATAACTTTTCTTATAATTATCCAACGTTTTTTGCCATCCATAAGTAATGCCCGATTTACCAATAAACATTAAAGAATCACTATGCCAATAAGGCTTCATAAAATTTTCAATATCACCTCCATTCCATGCAATTGTTTGCTGAGCTAAAATATTTCTTATCATAAGCTCATCTTTTGATTGCGCAAATGCAGAGCTGATAAATAATATTACTGCCAGTAACAGATTTATTTTCTTCATAGTAATAATTTGATTCGCTAAATATAATCACTATTGTACGACGTGGGCTAAAGCCCATTGAGCATTGCGTTTTATAACCCCAGTCTTAAGACTGGGGTTAATGAAGATAATATATCATGGGCTTTAGCCCTACAATAAAATTTAGTAGGTCTAAAATAAATTACAATTTTTAATCCTCTTGGAGATAGCTTAATGTACATGATGAGGAGAGTTACAAACTTTACTTTGCCTGCAATATTTAAAATTTAAAAGATGTGCTGAAATGATAAGACAAACTGCAAATACCAGAAACAAATACTCCTGCTGGGTAAAAAATTGCTTTAATACCAGGAAAATAAACCCTGCAGAAAATAAAAGAACAGGAAAAGTATTTCGATGGTGCCTAATGTATCCATGAAATAGAGAATAGGATCCAACAATAAATGCAAGCGCTATCATCCCCCATTCAAAAAAAGAATTATGAATTATGTTTATACCAAATATGGGTAAGGTGCTGGCAATTACAGGAAGAACAGCACAATGAATAGCACAGCCAACTGAAGTTGCAATCCCCAAAAAATCCCAATTCGTTTTTAACGCCATTCTAAATAGTACTAACTGCAAAAGTAGTAAATTTGCAACAATGATGCGAAAAATTATTGGCTGATAAAAGTAAGCTGGGCTGTAGTAATTTTACAATACAAATATTTATATGAAAAAGAAGTTATTGTGGATTGGCGGATTTTTTATTGTGTTAATGGCGGCATTTTATTTTTTCCTGTTTGCAGGCACTGACTATTATAAAGCAAAGCTTCCTGTTTTGAATTATGTTCAAAACTTTTCGTTTACTGATCAAAATGGCAAACAACTTACACAGAAAAATGTAGAAGGAAAAGTGTATGTGGCTGAATATTTTTTTACTACCTGCAAAGGCATTTGCCCAAAGATGAATGCCAACATGAAAACAGTGTATGATAAATTTAAAAATGAATCTGATTTTGCAATTATCTCTCACACCTGTATGCCTGAAACGGATTCTGTTCCTTTAATGAAGGCATATTCGCAAAAAATGGGAGCTGATTCTTCAAACTGGCATTTCGTTACCGGCAGCAAAGATTCTCTTTACAAAATGGCACGTGAAAGTTATTTGCTGGACAATGAAAAAAACAACAGTATGAACATAAAGGATCAATTTATTCATACCCAATTTTTTGCATTGGTAGATAAAGAAGGAAGAGTGAGAGGTGTGTATGATGGTTTAAAAAATGATGAGTTGGAAAAATTAGCCAGGGACATAAAAGATCTTTTAAAAGAAAGAAAAAACCCGGCAGTTTTTAATAACTCAACATTTACCAATAATCCAAATTAATGAAACAGACTGAAGAAATATTAAAGAAGAACCATTTAAGCGTTACGGATAGCCGCCAAAAAATAATGCAATTGTTCATGAATTCAAATGGCGCATTAGCACATGCGGATATTGAAAAGAAAACCGGCGAATCTTTTGACCGTGTAACTGTTTACCGCACTTTACAATCGTTTGTTGAAAAAGGAATTATTCATCTGATCCCTACAAAGGATAATTCTATTAAATATGCACTATGTAAGGATGATTGCGAAGCAGGTCATCATCATGATAATCATGTACATTTTATTTGTGA
>JADGPX010000267.1 GCA_017882215.1 Chitinophagaceae bacterium
GGGAAAGCAATAAAATCCCTGATAGATTCACTGCCGCCGAGAATTGCACAGAGCCTGTCAAAGCCAAAAGCAATGCCACCATGTGGAGGAGCGCCATATTCAAATGCGCCAAGTAAAAATCCAAACTTATGTTGTGCTTCTTCTTTGCTCATACCGAGGGCAGCAAACATTTTTTCCTGCAGGTCTCTTTTAAAAATTCTTATTGACCCGCCGCCGATCTCGTTTCCGTTCAACACCATATCATAAGCATTCGCCTTAATATTTGCATAAGGATGTTCCAAATATTTATCTGGATCTTTTATTTTAGGATCATTGTTTATCATCACTTCAATATGCTCGGGCTTTGGAGAAGTAAAAGGATGATGACGTGCTACCCAGCGGTTGCCTTCTTCATCATATTCAAACAAAGGGAAATCAGTAACCCACAAAAGTTTGAATTCATCTTTCTTTCTTAAGCCAAGTCTTTCTGCCATTTCCATTCTCAATTCACTGATTGCTTTTCTGGTTTTTTCTTCTGCACCGGCAAGAATGAGAATCAGATCACCTGGCTTTGCATTGGCATATTCTGCAATGGCTTTCAATTTTTCTTCACTGTAAAACTTATTGACGCTGCTATTATAAGTTCCATCTTCGTTACACCTAATTATGACTATACCTTTCATGCCAATTTGAGGACGTTTAACCCAATCAGTTAATTCGTCTACCTTTTTTCTAGTATAATAAACTCCTTCTGGAACCGCAATTGCGACTACTGTCTCTGCTTCATCAAACACTTTAAAATCCACTTCACCAATCAAACTTTCTTTGCTTTCTTTTTTGGGAAAAGTATGTGCAGGAAACTTGAGATTAGTGATTTTCATTTCAAAACGAATATCCGGCTTGTCATTACCATAATTCCACATTACTTCTTCCCATGTCATAATTTGTACAGGCTCTGTGTAATCAATGCCTTTTACTTCTTTAAAAATATTCTTAACCATGCCTTCAAACATCTGCAGAATATCTTCCTGCTCTACAAATGCCATTTCACAATCTATCTGTGTAAACTCCGGCTGGCGATCTGCTCTCAGGTCTTCATCACGGAAACATTTTACAATTTGATAATACCGGTCGTAACCGCTTACCATCAATAATTGCTTAAATGTTTGCGGAGATTGCGGCAGGGCATAAAATTCTCCCGGATTCATTCGTGAAGGAACTACAAAATCTCTTGCACCTTCCGGAGTTGATTTAATTAAGAAAGGTGTTTCAATGTCAATGAAATTATTCTGGTGCAGATAATTTCTTGCGGCACGGTTTACTGCATAGCGGAGTTCAATATTTTTTTTAACCGCATTTCTCCTAAGATCAAGGAAGCGATATTTCATTCTTATATCTTCGCCACCGTCGGTATCATCCTGTATGGTGAACGGTGGAACTGCTGACTTGTTTAAAATAGTAAATTCTGAAACAACAATTTCAATATCACCAGTTGGAATGTTTTTATTTTTATTGCTGCGCTCATTCACTTTGCCCTTCACCTGCAAAACAAATTCTCTTCCCAAAGGATTTGCATCCAGGTCAGCATTCAGTGTTTCTGAAAATAATAATTGCGTAATCCCATATCGATCCCGCAGGTCAACAAATGTGATGCTGCCGAATTTGCGAACAGTTTGCACCCAGCCGGCAAGGCTAACTTCTTTATTTAGATCTGCGATCCTTAATTCGCCACAGGTGTGAGTTCTATACATTTGAGTCTAGCGTTATGAGTTTAGAGTGAGTTGATTTATGCACTTTGCTACAAGTGAGTGACATCCCGCAATTGCGGGACTATGAAATACTTCTGCCGGCTACAAAAAATCAATCCCGATAGTTATCGGGACAAATATAAGAAAAGGCTCGCCGAATGAAAATAGTGATTAAACCAAGAAGGTTTTATAAAGTTTTTTGATTAAAATAAATTTTTAAACCTTCTTGGTTTTGTACCCTACTCTCACTCGCCAACATTTACTCTTACGCCTTCGCTGTGTGCTGTAAACTCAGTGGCGTACATGCATTGAATAGTTGTAATGCCATTGCTGAAGTTGCCACTGTGTGTTACAAACATCGGGTATTCAAAAACGTAAGTGCCTTTTGCAAGCCAGCCAAAAAAGAAGTTGGTGCTTGCATCTTTGGTACTTTCATAATATCCGAGACCGCCCTGGTATTTATATTGGCTGATAACATTTACCGGCTCCATGCAAGATGCCCTCATATCTTTCATGTGAACGTATTCCATATCACGGTCAACTCTTAATTCTATCCGCACTTTTATTTTATCGCCAACCTTTAATTGCGTTCCGTCATTTACAGGTGTAAGCACCGGACCTGTATCAGAATTTTTTTCGATGAATAATTTTTTGCTAAGCTTAAGCGGTGTTTCCGCAAAAGTTATTTTATCAAGATTTTCAAAATATTGCCAGTAAACGGCGCCCCATGCCGCAGAGCCGTTAATTGGTTTATCCGTTAATTGGTTTATTGGTGAGACCGTTACAGAAATATTTCCCATTTCAGGTTTTACTTTGTCGCCATCAATTTTTGTTTTGAAATAGCCTGTACCCGCTTCCTGCTTTTCATCTTTACTGTTTATGATCGTGCTGCCTAATTTTATGGTTACATTTTTTTCTTCACTCAGCCAATCGGTGCCTTGCAATAATAATGCGTAACATGCTTCTGCAGTGGCTTTGGTGGTTTTCCAGTTATTGGTTTGTTTATTTTTCAACAACCATGTTTTAAGATCGTCAACTACTTTATTGTCTTTATCAACTTCACTGAAAGCTTCTATCATCATTGCCTGCGATTCGATAGGAGCCTGGTACCACCACCAGCCACGGTTATCCCATTCTTTCCAATACATTCCTAATTCTTCATTGTTGATGGAGTTCTCTTTTAATGACCTGGTAATTGCCTGCGGTGTTGTATTATCATTGGTTCTGTGCAGCGATAAGGCGATCATTGCCTGCATATATTTACTTTGACTGAGCCAGTATTTTTTTGCTTGCTCACGATAATAATTATAGGCAGTTTGTGTTTCTTTTGCAATTGGATATTCAGGGAAGAAGCTGCGCATATACAAATAATGAATTGCTATAGTGCTTAAATTATTGTTGTTAAGATTGACTTTGTATTTTATCAGGTTGTCATAATCCTCTTTCAATCTTTTATCTAAATATGGGATAGCAGTTTGTAGTATGGCATTTATTTTTTGTTCATGTTGTTTTGTAATAGCTCTTAGCTTTTTTAAATGACCGATCCCTGTGATAATATATTGTGTCATGTAACGATCATCACGTCCGCCTTTGAACCATACAAAGCCGCCATTGGAAGCCTGCATATCTTTTAATTTGGTAAGAGAAGATTCCAGTTCTTTACTCATGCGGATCATATCAAACAACAATGCAATGTTTTTCTTTTGCTGTGTTTCATTTTGCGCCTGCAATACCCATGGTGTTTCCTGCAACAAAACAGATTTTAATTCTTCATTCTTTTGAAGATTGGAAAGCAATGCGGCCCCCTCTAAATCTCCCCCGGTGGGGGAGACTTTTGAAGCCCATGATTCAAATACCTTTTTTATTTTAGGAGAAGAGTTTACAATTTTTGATGCAATACTATTGGCATAATAGCGATTGAATGTTTGCTCTGCACATTCATAAGGATATTCCATTAAATAGGGCAATGCCTGTACAGCATACCATGCAGGATTGGTTGTAAATTCTGTGGTCAATGAAAAATTTGTCAACGTTGTGCTGCTGCCAGAGTTCAATAATTTTTGGAACGTGAAATTTTTAGTTGTGTTTCCTCTTACCGGCAAAGGCATAGTTTCTGTAACTAACATGCGATTGGTAAGAACAGGGATTGCAGCTTCTTCGCCATCACT
>JADGPX010000056.1 GCA_017882215.1 Chitinophagaceae bacterium
CTGGTCGGTTTTTAGCAGTTCCGTTTGTAATAGCTGTGACGCCCGAAACTTGCCCATAACGTTAAGGCTTGGCGATGGGCTGGTATTTTATAATGTCAAGCCCGGAACCGAAGATAAATAGAATTACAAATGCCGAAAAACCTTTTATTGACGCAGCGAAGCAAGTCAAGCCCGAACCGTTGCTGATAAAGATTCGTAGCTCATTGCTATTCCTTCTGCCCCCCTTTTGGCAATACGATTGTTATAGGCAGCCAAAGTATTACTGGAGCCTTTTCTTTTCCCCAATATTGTTTACCTCAATCCAATAGCCATCGGGGTCTTGAAAATAAATTTGCTTTACACCATCTGCCCTTATATTAAAGGTATTCGGCTTGCCGTCGGTATCTTCAAAAGGAATATTCATTTCATTCATTCGCTTAACAAACGCATCAAAGTTTCGAGTCGCTAATGCAAAATGTATTGCTGTATCAATTATAATATTTTTATTTCCAATGGAAATTAAATGAAGTTCCATATTTCCTCCTAAGGAAAGCCATCGCATTCCTGTTATCTTAGCTCGGTTATTAATTTCATTAAGCCTAAGTATTTTTTTGTAAAACTCAACAGAGCGGTCAACGTCTTTAACAGAAAGAGCCAAATGATTAAATGTCAAATTAAATACTGTAGTGTTTTGAGCCTTCAGAAGCCCAATAAAGACAAGTGCAATTATAAGTAGAGTTATCTTTTTCATTGATTATTTAATTTGATACTTATGAAATTAGTGGTGTCTCAAATTGGTTGCCTATAACACGTAAATATATGATATAAGATGCTATAGCTTAAAAAATTTCACAATTGAAAATCAATCTTTTAGTGTTATACATTTTGTACCTGCCTGCCGGTAGGCAGGTTGTTGTTAGTACAATCCGTTTTACAAATCTATTTTTTCTTCCATGAATGTCATTGGCCGGATCGTGGCAAATTCTAAATCCATCAAATCTTTAAAGAAAAAAGCTCAACCTCAATGCCTTTTCCTTTTAAGTCTACGGGACCAAGGTTTTCAGTTTGCCATTCTTCAAGGTCAATATTTTCCATAAATTGTTTTGATACAATGAAGTTATGGTTAAGCTCATTGGTGGCGCTTCTTATCCGGGCAGTGGTGTTCATGGTATCTCCTGTCATTGCCAGGTCTTTTTTAATAACACCAATTTCACCTACGGTTACATCGCCTAAATGAATGCCTACTCTAAACTCCGGCACCATTCCATAGTTCCGCCTGAAATGTTCGCTCTTTTTTTGAATATTTTTTCTTGCCAAAATAACTGCATCCATACACTTTCTTGTATTTTTTTTATCAAACAGCCACGATGAGACTGCCTCATCACCAACGTATTGATAAATTCTTCCCTCATATTCAATTATAGCAGTCGAAACCTGGTAAATAAAATCGCGGATGAATTTAAAATACAATTCATGCCCGAGTTTCTCGGCAATAGGAGTAGAGCCTTTAAGATCCATGAACATTATTATCCGCTTTTCAATTTTTGGCTGAATGTATCTCCCTAAAAAAATATCCATGAACACTCCGGGGGAATACCTTTCGTTGATGAGAAGAAATAATTGCGTAATAAAAAAGATGACAAGCCAGTAAAGAACTTTTTGCTGTAGCCAGTTTTTATGCAATGCGTAAACAAGAATGTTATGAAGCGCCAGCCCCGGTGATTGGCCTGAAACCAACGTGAAATTCACAAATTGTATAAGAAAACTTATAACCAGGGCAGCCGCTAAAAGTATAAAGCTTTTTAAAACAAAATTGAGCCAAAGCGGGGAATGACGTAAAAACTTTTTTAGCTTGTAAACAAAAATGTAACCCATTATTATACTAAGTATGAACATGAGAATCTCTCTCATCCACAAACTATGTTCACGCAGTATCCTGTCTATTTCCTGGTTTTTAAGCAGCACTACTATCCAGTCGATCAATGTCCAGAAAAATGCAATGAACAAAACAGATCTTATTCTGTATTTAGTAATGTTGGATATTTTAAACCATCTATGTCTAAAAAGTATCATGATTTGTTTTGTAAATAATTATAAATGGAATGCTGTGCGTTCAATTTTTCTGCTCCGTTTTCAATTTTCTTCTGTTCTAAATTTGGTAAAAGAATAACAGCTTTATCATTATCCTGCCATTGTATCTCAAAATAATCTATCAGTTCTTTTTTACAGTCTGGTGTTTTAATTGCTACGCAAACTTCTATGCGGTGATATAAATTCCTGTTCATCAGATCTGCAGAACCCATAATTACTTCCGCATTTTCTCCTGCTCCAAAAATCATAAGTCTTGTATGTTCCAGATACCGGTCAACTAATCTTTTGATAGTGATGTTTTCGCTTACACCTGGCAGGCCCGGCATAAGACAGCATACACTTCTTATTATTAAATTCACTTTAACTCCCGCCTGGCTTGCTTTGCATAAAAGGCTGATGAAATAAGGCTCTTCAAGATTATTGACTTTAATTCTTATCATCGCTTCTTCGCCCTGCTGTGCTCTTTGAATTTCGTTAGCAATTAGTTTTTCCAGCCTGTCATTCATATTAAACTGCGATACCAGTAACTTATCAAATTTTAATTTGTTATTCTCAGGTGATTTATTTTTTTTCTGTAAGAATTTAAACAATGAGACCATTTCTTTTACAATGAAAGGATCGGTTGTCATCAACACATGATCGGTATAGAACTGTGCAGTTATCTCATTAAAATTGCCGGTACTTAAAATTGCATACGATACATCTTCAAAACCCTTACGTTTTTTAACCAGCGCTATTTTTGAATGCACTTTTATATCAGGAATACTGTAAATAATTTTTATGCCTGCATCCTTCATCACCCTGCTCCATTTAATATTATTGGCTTCATCAAATCTTGCTTTAAGCTCAATAAATGCAATAACATTTTTACCATTTTTTGCTGCGCTTATTAATGCATTTACAATGTGAGATTCGGCAGCAACCCGGTATAGCGTTATATAAATATCTGTTACTTCCATATCAACTGCAGCCTGGTTAAAAAAAGAAAGAACAGGGTTATAAGATTGATATGGGATGTGCAGTAAAACATCCTGCTTGTTTAATACATTAAATATATCGCCGCTGTCCATTACATTTAAAGAGGAGAGAGGCTTTAGTTTTTGGTAAGTAAGATTTTTATTGAAAGTAGGGAACGTTGAAAGATCACTAAGGTGGTGATAGCGTCCGCCGGCAAACATATCCTCGTACTTTACGCCAAAGGCTGATGTAAGAAACAATTGCAGGTTTCTCGGCATTCCGTTTTCGTAAAGAAAACGTGATGGCGGACCGTAATCTCTTTTCTTAAGCTGCTTTTCAATTTTATTTAAAAGATTGCCACTGTATTCATCAACAAGATGTAACTCCGCATCCCTGTTGAATTTGATGCTGTACACGCCAATGATTTCAAGTCCCGGAAATAAGGATACAAGATTTTCTCTTACAATATCATCAATGAAGATCACGTATTCAAAACCCTCAAGCGGAGTAAGTGTAAAAAACCTTTGCAGTTTATTGGAAGGAATATTTACAATTGCCTGCTTTAAAAGTCCCTGGTTATTTTCTTTAAGCGAAACAACTAAATACAATTGATTATTTTCAGGCAGAAAAGAGTTTGCATTGTTGCCGTCTAAAAATATAGGTTGAATAAAAGAGAGTACGTTTGATAAAAATATTTCTTTTACTTCTGCAATATGTTCCTGTCTTATCCCGCTGTTGTAATAAAAGATGATACCCGTGTCTTTTAATTCAGGAATGATCTCTTTTAATAAAATGGATCCAAAAATTTCCAGCTGCCGGTTAATTTCATTTTGTGTTTTTTCCGGAATATCTTCTGTTGAACCGAGGCTCACCTGCATTCTTGTTTTCCTGTCCAGTTTTGAAAGCGCAATAACTGATGGATATCTTACCCTGAAAAATTCATCAAGATTAGAAGAAAAAATAGAGAGAAACTTTAATCTTTCATATAATGGAACGTCTTTATCAGCGGCTTCCTGTAATACCCTGAAATTAAATCCTAACCAGCTAAGGTCTCTGTTGTAAAACATTGTACCTGCATTTTATAAAGGTGATCCTGAGCCATTAATAATTGTATTAGCAGGAATGTTTTTCTGAAAAAAAGCGGCAATAGCAAAAGCAAATACGGAAATAATTATCCCTATCATAAAAATATTATAGGCAAGTCTTATCAATTTATATTTTCTGCCCAATACTTTGCCTAAATAATAAATATCTTTAATAAGCGAGCCATATAAGTAATCTGTATCTCTCATCATACTTCTCATGGCAACGTTATATTGCTCATAAGTTGCTTTATAAAAATTCCCAAAAAAAAGAAGGTTTGTTTTTTTCTCCTTTACATCTTCCAGTGTAAATTTCCCACCACTTATTTTTGGCCTGGTCGCCACTATAGATATTACAATAGTAGTAACTGCAACTATTAAAAATATAATTGACGGTATAGTTAAATAAGGCGCATCAGAAAGTTTGCGCAGCAGCACACTTAATATTACAGAGATGATAATTGCATTTACCGAGATGAGGATGTTAGCTTTATGATCTGCCATTTCACTCAGCTTCAAATGATTTTCTGAGGTTAAGCGAAGCATGGTTTGAATACCTTTAGACATCAGCCTGCTCTTATCTTTTCCAATATCCTGAAGGCTTTCGCCTTCAGGAATCTTTTCTTCTGTTTGTGTTTCTTCGGCTTCCCTCTGAGCCAGTTTCTTCTTTAATTTTTTCATATTTAATTCTTTAGTTACTGACAATAAATCTTTGCAATAGGTTGTATAGAACTGGTGATCTTCCAGCAATTTAATGGTGTTCTTATTAAATTCTACTTTATCAAGCTTGCCATTTTTTAATTTGTATTCTTCCATTACACGCTTATTGGTAGCCTTAAAATCTTTTGTTCCTAAATTATAGGTATCTGCATCGCAGATGATCTGTTGTAATAAATTAACCGGGTTGCGGAGTGGTTTGGTTACTAATATGCATTGCTCAATATTATCTATCAGTTCATTATCATTTGTATGATCAAGCATGAACTTTCTCATTACATCAACACTCATTTCTTCATGTTTGGCAAGCTCTGTAAATAGATAACCTGTATCATGAAACCATGCAGCTGCATACAGGGTGAGCATTTCTTTTTCATTTACATGGTAATGACCGGCAATTTCTTTTGTTCTGTCAACAACACTTTGTGTATGCTTAAGATTATGATATGCCAGTGTATTATCTTCCAGCGTTTCAAATAAGCCGGTTACGTAATGCTCAATTTTTTTATAAAGATTATTATCCATATTAAAAAGTTAGATTGAATTTAGTACCCAGTGAAAAGTTAAACAATTTATCTTCATTAGAAACACCAACAGTTGCTGAAATAATTACAATGTTGAAAGGAGAATAGTAAAGCCCTCCGCCATAAGATTGATGCCATTGATGCGAAATTTCATTTCTCAGCCATACTCTACCAACATCGTAAAAGCCTATCACGCCTACATCTCCCGGTAAAATATACGACTGTGATTGAAATAATTTCACTCTTATCTCTGCACTGCCATAAGCAAGTGATGAACCTGCGAACCTGTTTTTTCTAAATCCTCTTAGAAAATTATTTGCACCAAGCGTAAGCGCCTGAAAATATTCAAAATTTTTAGTAAAGATATGCCCGCCACCAAACCTGAAAATACCCACCAGTTTTCTCGCCTCGCTTAAGCTTGCATACACCGTCATATCAGTAGTAAATTTTGTAAGATTTTTACTTTTACTACTCAATCCTGCCAATGAGCTTAATTCTGTGTACCATGTAACACCCCGGGTTGGCAATAATTCATTGTTTACATAATTGATATCAATTTTAAGTTTACCTCCTAAATAATCTTTGGTGCTGTAAACACTTGCAGAGTCAGAACCAATTAATGCAGGGTTGGCAAGAATACGTGTTTTATTATCGCTGAATTTACTCCGGTAATGATAATAAGCCGGCCCGATGCTAACCTCTACCACATTATTAATCCGCTTGCGTATCAATAGATCAGCCTGTACATATTTATATCTCACTCTGTAAAATTCTACAGGTTTTGAAGGATCTTTTACCGTTGAATTTCCAAACCCGAAAAAGTTATTTAGTGTAGGGTTTACCATTTCTGCATTTAATAAAATATCTTTTTTTAGAAACGCCTCATTAAAAATTCCCTGGTATTTTACCTGGTAAGCGCCATGATTTAAAGCATACAAAGTTGATAATTTCTGATAGGTTGAATAAGGGTCTTTTCTAAAGCCAAATGTTTTTGCTGAAAAGCCCAAACCCACGAGCAGCCCGTCTTCCTGGTTATAACCTAAATTAATTTGAGGGAAACGATAAATATTATAATTAAATCCGTAAGACTTGTATTCGTTTACCAACGGATTGGAAGAAAGCTCAATTTTTGATTTGTTAGAATTTATTACTACATTTTTTTCTAAGGCAAAACTGCTATCACTTTGGGTAATATCATAAATGTAATTGCGAACATTACCTTTTATATTAAATGTATCATTGCCTTTACCGCCAATCATTCTTACTTTTATTTTTGAGTTTGTATTTTCATCAATTTCAAATTTATCATTTCCATTAAGCCCATAAAGTCTTATTTCTTTTGTTATCCTGGGGTCAAACGTGCGGTTATACATAACACCGGCAGAATCAGCGCTTTTCTTTTTTCTATAAACTATTACCTGCAGGCTGTCACCATTATTCTTTACTTTAAAATATTCGTCCTGGTTGCTGCCTAAAATATTTACCACTTTTGATAAAAATTTATAGAGCTTAATACCTTCATTCATTAAAATATTTCTCCTGCTCTTAAGCTTATCCGATATTGTTGCAGCATCCATTGGATATATTTCCGGCGGAAGTTTTTTTACAGCAGAATCAATTACTTTATCTGTAAGATTATGCTGGAAAGTATCAATAATATTTTTCCACTCATTTTCATTCAGTCTGTTCAAAAATATCCTGTCAATATCACGGGCTTCCCAATTGAACCAGACCACATTTGGGATATTTTTCTTAAAGCCCTGCAAATATTTAAACTGATTTTTTGAAAGATAATTTATCAGTAATCCATCGGAATTGAAAAATGCCTGATCCCTATCTTTTGGAATAGGATAATATAATTTTCCTTTACCAGTGTCACGTGTATCCCATTTCCATTGATCAAAATACCTGTCATAATCTCCGATCACATTGTCTAAAAGCCGGGTTCTTAAATATGCCTGTTGATCAGTATGATTATCGTGGTCTTCAAAAAGCTTATTAATAACTTTTGCAGTAGTTTTTAAATTCTTTGAATTGGGAACAGGGTCTTTTGGTTCAAGCATGCATACAGTTTTTGCAAACAATTTTCTATAAATATCGAGAGCAGGATCATCCGGCACAAAAAAGTATTGTGGATTTGCCGGAATTACATCAGTTGCTTTTGCAAGGTCTGAAATTACAAGTGCCGCATACGGATGACTTGCTGAGATCAGATCCTGATAAATACCTTGCGCTAATGTGTTTTTAAGATTTTCGGGAAGTGCTTTTTCAGGGTCTTTATCCACAGTACGTAATGTCCATAGCTTTCCGGTTTTATCTTCTAAGGTTAACGACCTGGTTTGTTTGCCTCCACCAAGAGAAATTATTTTAAACCCACCCTTCTCTTTTCTTATATTAAATACTTTTAGTTGTATAGGTGTGCTCCATTCCTTGCGGTAATTATTTCCCAAAAATGTTTTTCTAAAACCACCCGGATCTTTATATTTATCACTTGCAGAAATTATTACACTGTCTTTAAAGGCAGCTTCTACTTCCCTCACAGTATCTTTCGGATTTTCAGGCGTTGGGATAGTGGCAAAGTTTAAAAGATGTGTTGTATATGCGTTTTTAACCTTGTTAGAATCAACGGTATAAAATGTAGTACTTACATTTTTATTTTTTGATATCTCCAGTGTGGCAAAACCATTTTTATCTGAAGCATATAAAGATTTTCTGCTTTTAGAAACACGGGTTGATTTACTTCCTGAACCACTGACTATGTAATAATAGCCGCTATCTTTTATAAGCTGAAGCGAATGTTCATGACCTGCTACATAAATCACATTCTCATGTCCTTTAATAACCTTTTCTACTTCTGATACCAGGTCTACATAAGCAGGTTGCTTCATATCTTCAACTGTTCCGAAAATACCTCTTGTAATTGGATAGAGGGAACCAATAATCGGCAACGGAATATATAATTTTGGAAAGGCATCTGTAAGTGGAAAAATATGTTGTTTTAATTTAAAATAGCCACCATGAATACCAAAGCTTCTGAAAGTATGATGCACAGCAAAGAGCACCAGCTTCTTTGAATTTCTTGAAAGCAGATCATCAAGTTGGATTAAAACTTCTGCCTTTGTTTTATAAGGACAATCAGATTCAATGCCCGGCTTATCGTAAGGATGCACCCACCACTGGCTATCCATAATTATTAATGTTACATCAGGCGTTATGCTTACTTCTACAGGACCGGGGCAGCCATCCTCAGGATAAAACTTTACGTTATCCCTTCCTGTATTATCTACATATTGCTGTTGTCTTACAATTGTTTCCCATCCGCCCGGGTTTCCATTATTCCAATCATGATTACCCGGTATAAAATACACCTTAGCCTTGGTATTATCAGCAATATGAATTTGAGAATCAAGCACCGCCTTCATCATATAGTAGTTTGGCGATGCCTCGTCAGGTAAACCGGAATTATAAAGATTATCGCCCAAAAAAATAATAGTTGTTTTTGCATCAAAAGGGATAGCGCTTTGCACGCCTAAAAGAACAGGGTGTTTTCCCTTGGTAAATTCACCGGCATCACCAATTAATACAATCCTTGCCTGTAGGCTATCCTGCGCTAAACAATATGATTGAAATAATATGGTAAGAAAAATAAAGACTCCTAAAAATTTTTTCATGAACCTTTCTTTTTTGGTTTAAAAATTAAAATGGTAGCGGCATCTTTTTCCCCTTTTTCGTTTGAGATGAGCAGGTCACCCCATGGTGTAAAAGTAATTCCTTCAGGTTGATTAAAAGTTACCGGGTCAAGAGGATAAACATCTTTTACTTTACCATTTCTATCTGCCACCACTAATAATTTATTTAGAGAAGCAAGAATGTAAAGCTCATTTGTTATGGGGTTAACTGCCGCCGCCGAGGGTTTAAAATGTAACTTATTTTCACCAATTTTCTCTGCTATCGACCTCACGTCAATGGTAAAAAGAAAAGGATTGTATGCAGAAGAATCAGGCTTATACCCCCATGCAGTAACTATTTTCTTTTTATCATCTTCGCAATCTTTACACATCATAACCAATCCTAAAGAATCATCATAGTATAGGGTTTCAAACTCATTGGTTTTTTTGCCCGCATTCGGAAATTTGCTTTTGTATTTTATTATTGAATCACCATTAAATTTTAATGATTCAATATCGCCATTGCTTATTAAAACATAAAATGTACTGTCGTGCATAACTATATCTTCAAAATCATGTTTTTTATCAAAGCGCCATTGTCTAATTGTACCGCTTCCATTTAGATATATTTTAAATAGCAGACCATCCTCATCAATCTCAGCAAATACACTGCTGTCTTTAGGATAATAAAAAATTCCCGATATTTCATCAAGGGCTGAGGGCAATGAAATTTTTACAGGATCATTAAGATCATATCCGGGAGGTGAAGCAGAGGCTTTTTTTTCAGGACCGCAGCCTGAGTAATTATGGAACTTTAAAAGAACCAATAAAATAATCAGCAGTTTCGAATTAAACATACTTAAAGATAAGATGAATTATTTTGCGTAAGTGGCAAACCCTATGCCACATGATGGAATTTAAATTATTTGAAACCCTACCTTTGAATCCAAATTAAAAGCATGAGAGAACTCTCTGTAGTGATTACTGTTATTAATGAAGAAGATAATATTCACCCTTTGGTGAACGGGATACGAAATGCTTTAAACGGAATGGACTATGAAATAGTTTGTTGAATATTATGTTGCTGCATTATATCTATCCAACTTTATATAAACAAAATCCGGTTGCCAAAACTATTGAGATGGTAATGCAATCGGCTGTTGTATTATCTTACCAGGCCTATAATCCGGGGTATAATTTTTATTTGAATAAAAATGTAAAAAAATATTACTCTGTAGATTCAATCAATGCACAATTACAACAAAACCCGGGTGCAATAATTATCAGCAGGAAAGAATTTTTGGATTCTTTACGCTCTTTAGATCTTGATGTAATTGCTGAACATCATGATCTTTTTAAATTGCCAACAACAATAATCCTTAAACGACATGCAAAGCCTTAATTATAAAAATTTCAGGATAGGATTAATCTTATCAATGTTATGTGCATTGGCACTTTTTATAGGCTCTTATTTATTAGGAAAGAATAACTTCTTTCTTTTATTAAATACTGATCTCGGAATTTTTGCAGACTACTTCTTTCGGTTTTTTTCTGATTTGGGCAATGGATTATTATGGATACCATTGCTTGTATATTTTATTTATTCAGGAAGAAAAAAATTATTGCCATTTCTAATCAGTTGTTTTGCACTTACAACATTACTCACCCAGGCTTGTAAATATTTAATAGTGCCTGACGAGCTCCGCCCTACAGCTGCTATCACTACAGAATTTATTCATACCGTAAAGGGCGTAACTGTACATGCAACTGCAAGCTTTCCCTCCGGGCATACAGCTACGGCTTTTGTATTTTATTTTATTTTTTGTCTTGTAATTAAAAATGACTGGTGGCTCATTGTTGGACTGTTATATGCATTAATGGTTGGCTATTCACGCATCTATCTTGCGCAGCATTTTCCATTGGATGTTGCTGGGGGGATTATAGTCGCTATTGTTTCAGTAATTTTCTCTCTTATCATTCAAAATAAAATTGATAAAAGAAAAACTCAATAACTTACCTGCTTCTTTATCTTTATTAAAAGTTTTGCAGATTAGCAGCTCTTAAAATTTTTTATTAAACGAAATTGTCTTAAATTTTCAGTTGCTTTTTTATTTATAATAGAAATTTTTTAAATGAAATATAAACCTGTTCAAAATTATATTAAAGGAGAGTTTACAAACAGTTCTTCAACCCGTAAACTGGATGTTATTTCCCCGTTGGATGGCAATAAACTATCTGAAGTCCCTATGTCGTCTGCAACCGATCTTGATGAAGCCGTCAGGGCCGCAAAAGCTGTCTTTCCTCACTGGAGTAAAACTCCTATTAAAGAAAGGGTACAGGTTTTTTTCCGGTATAAATATCTTCTTGAAAAAAATTTACAGGAGCTCGCAGAACTATGTTCAGAAGAAAATGGAAAGACCATTGGAGAATCAATTGCAGAAATTGAAAAGTGTATTGAGCTTACTGAGTTTGCAACTTCATTGCCACAGCTTGTTACCGGAGAAATATTAGAAGTTAGCCGTGGTGTTGAATGCAGAACAGAGCATGTGCCTTTGGGAGTTGTGGCTTCTATTGTTCCTTTTAATTTTCCTGCAATGGTACCATGCTGGACTTTACCCAATGCAATTGCTTTGGGAAATTGTATGATAATGAAACCCTCCGAAAAAGTTCCGTTATGTGTTGGTAAATTAGCAGAGCTTTTAAAAGAAGCAGGATTGCCTGACGGAGTATTTAATGTTGTTCATGGCGATGTTGAAATTGTTGAAGCGATTTGCGATCATCCCGATATACAGGCAGTTTCTTTTGTAGGTTCTACAAAGGTTGCCAAGATCATTTATCAAAGAGCAACATCAAATTATAAAAGATGTCTGGCATTAGGCGGCGCTAAAAATCACCTGATGGTTTTACCGGATGCTATTCCCGGAATGACGGCGCAAAATGTTGCAGCCAGCATGAGTGGCTGTGCCGGACAGCGTTGCATGGCAGCGTCAGCAATGATAGCTGTAGGCAATGTTGACAGCATAATTGATAAAATTTGTGATGAAGCAAGAAAAATTATTCCGGGTAAAAATCTGGGAGCTGTTATCAATAAAGAATCCAAAGAAAGAATTGAAAAATATATCACCGAAGCTGAGAAGGATGGCGCTAAAATTTTAGTAGATGGAAGAAATACAAAAGTAGAAGGAAAAGAAAACGGAACTTATGTGGGACCTACTGTAATTGATTATGTAAAGCCGGAGATGTCAGTTGCAAAAGAAGAAATTTTCGGCCCGGTTATTAGTATCATGCGGACAAATACTGTTGATGAAGCTTTGGCGATTGAGAATGCAAATCCTTATGGTAATGCAGCTTCAGTATTTACACAAAATGGTGGTGCAGCAAGATATATTATTGATCATGCAAGCGCAGGTATGATAGGAGTGAATGTGGGTGTGCCTGTACCGAGAGAGCCTTTTAGTTTTGGCGGATGGAATGAAAGTAAGTTTGGTGTAGGAGATATTACAGGAAAAAGTTCTATTGAATTCTGGACGAAACTTAAAAAGTCAACCATTAAATGGAATGCTGAAGCTGGAGTGAATTGGATGAGTTAATAGCCCATCCTAAATCCTTCCCGAAGGGAAGGACTTACCAACACACAAAACCTAAAGTGAAAAGTTTAATTTGTTCGGAATTGCAATAACGTTGAAGTGGAAGATATTATGTTTGGTATTGAACTGAAGCACCGCTCCCTCTCTATCGGAGAGGGAGATGGAGGGTGAGGCAAGAATCCTGAAGCTGGAGTGAATTGGATGAGTTAATCATAGATAATGGCGAAAGCGAAACGAAATATTATCAAGTTAATTCCTGAGGAAAGGATTGTAAATAAAATCCATCTCATTCGTGATCAAAAAGTAATGCTGGATTTTGACTTAGCTGTTTTATATGAAGTAGAAACCAAGCGCTTGAACGAGCAGGTTAAAAGAAATATTGATCGGTTTCCTAAAGATTTTATGTTTCGCCTTACTTCAAAAGAATGGAATTTTATCCGGTCGCAATTTGCGACCGCATCGTCAGAAGTAACTATGAGGTCGCAATTTGCGACCTCATCCCAAAGTAAAAGAAAGGGTGAATATACTCCTTATGCATTTACTGAACATGGTGTAACAATGCTTGCCAGTGTTTTAAAAAGCGAACGTGCTGTAAAAATGAGCATAGCCGTTGTAAGAGCATTTATTGAACTCAAGAAAAATGCACTTCAATATAATGAGCTGATAGAACAAATTGAAAATCTAAAGAATCATTTAGGTGAACATGATGTACAGCTTAACAGTATTTATGAAGCGATAGAAAATTTATTAGATGCTAAAACTGATAAAGAGTTAAAAGAGGAAGCATGGCGAAACAGGAAACGAATCGGATTTAAAAATTGAAATAAAAAATGAAAATTCATACTATGAGCATTCTCGAAAAAATCATTCCACACAAAACGGAATCCGCAGAAATAATTGGAAACAACCATGACTATACTTTGTTCTCATGGAGCAAACAAAAAGGTACAAACCCTATCGCTGTAAAAAATGGCGAAGGCGTTTATTTATATGACTATGATGGAAAGAAATACATTGATTTTTCTTCGGGGTTAATGAATGTAAATATTGGTCATGGTGATCAGCGTGTAACAGAAGCTGTAGTAAAACAAATGCAGGAAGTGGCATACGTTACACCCAGTTGTGTTACCAAAGCAAGAGGAGAACTCGGAAAAAAATTAGCAGAGATATGTCCCGGTGATCTTAATAAAGCATTCTTCACTTTATGCGGTGCAAGCTCAATTGAAAATGCAATTAAGTTAGCAAGACTTTCTACCGGCCGCCATAAAATTTTAACGAGATATCAATCATACCATGGCTCTACAAATGCTGCTATGGCTGCAAGTGGTGATCCAAGAAAATTGCCCGTTGATTCGCAACAGCCAACAAACTTTGTTCATTTTGATCTTCCCTATTTATATCGTTGGGAATATGGCGAAGAAAATTTGCTGAAAGAATCTGTTGCAGGTTTAGAAAGGATCATTGCTTATGAAGGTCCTAATAATATTGCCGCAATTTTATTGGAAGGCGAAAGTGGTTCATCAGGATGTTTGCAATATCCTGTAGGTTATTTAAAAGCCGTAAGAGAGTTGTGCAATAAGCATGGCATCTTATTAATTATGGATGAAGTGATGAGTGGCTTTGGGCGTACAGGTAAATGGTTTGGTTTTCAAAATCATGATAT
>JADGPX010000057.1 GCA_017882215.1 Chitinophagaceae bacterium
ATATCTGCAATGGCTAATTCATTCAAAACCTTTTGTTCAATTAAATAATGCTCATAATTTTTTATCGGATCTTTTTTTTGCCACTCTTCAAACATTTCCTTAGGCACATACTTAGTGCCGCTGGCTTCTTCATGCCCACGCATCCTGAATGTGATACATTCTATTAAATATGGCTTTTGATTTTTTATACAATATTCACGAACACCTTTGATGGTATCGTAGACAGCCAGGATATTATTGCCATCAATTTGCACACCTTCCATTCCATACCCTTTAGCTTTATCAATTAAATTTTCGCAACGATATTGTTCGGCTGTTGGTGTGCTTAATCCGTATCCATTATTCTCAATAATAAAAATTACAGGCAGGTCCCAAACGGAAGCAACATTTAATGCTTCATGAAAATCGCCTTCACTTGTTCCTCCTTCGCCTGTAAATGCTAATGAAACTTTGTTTTGTTTTTTAAGCTTGTACGCCAATGCAACACCATCAGCAATCGCTAACTGCGGACCAAGGTGAGATATCATTCCGCAAATAAAATGTTCTGTGCTTCCAAAATGAAAACTTCTTTCTCTTCCTTTACTATACCCGTCTTTACTGCCCTGCCACTGCATGAACAATTTATGCAAAGGCATTTTTCGTGAAGTGAAAACACCGAGATTACGATGCAAAGGCATTATCCATTCGTCAGGCTGTAATGCAAGTGTGGCGCCAACTGAAATTGCTTCCTGACCAATGCCGCTAAACCATTTTGAAATTTTTCCCTGACGAAGTAATACGAGCATCTTCTCCTCTATCATTCTTGGGAAAAGTAAATTTTTATATAGGTTGATCAGCTCATCATCAGAAAAATCTTTACGGTCGAAATGCATATTGCGAATTTCAACTATTCAGCGTAAATAACAAGATGGATTTATAAAGTCCATCTCCTTTCCAGTTTATGAAGTATAGTGGATACAATAGACAGCAAAAAACCAAAAATAAATGCCCAGAGAAAACCATCTATATTAATTCCTTTTACAAAATGATCTGCCAAAAGAATTATCAGAACATTTATCACCAAAAGAAAAAGCCCCAGGGTAATAATAGTAAGAGGAAGGGTTAAAATAATAATAAGTGGCTTAACAAAGGCATTGAGAATTGCAAGTACAAGCGCAAAAATTATTGCTGTAGTAAATGAATTTATTACAACATGCGGCGCTAAAAGTTTTGACAATACATACACCACAACAGCGGTGATAAGTAAATTGATAATCCATCTCATAAAATAATTTTTTTGAAAGCTACTCTAAATTACAACCAATTCAAAAAATTCTTCGGGGGCAAGATATTTATCAGCAAGTTCCTTAAGTTCCTTAGCAGTAATATTTTTTATAGTATTCATTGAATCGTTAAAATAGTTTTCATCCAGGTCATTAAGAATAAGATTTTTCCAGCGATTAATAATTTGGAAAGGCCCATCAAGATCACCGAGGTTGCTGCCCATCATATAATTTTTTACCAACAATAATTCTTCCTTATCCACCAATTCTTCTTTTAATAAATTCATTTCTTTATACACCTCTGCAATGGTTGCTTCACAAACATCTTTGCCGGCTTCTGTACTTATCATCCATGCTGTTTGCTGAATATGATTTTGGATATAGCTGTGTATGCCGTAGGTATAACCTTTCTCTTCCCTGATATTAGCCATGAGTCTTGAGCCAAAAAAACCGCCAAATAAAGTATTCAATATCATCACTTTTTTAAAATCAGGATGATGACGGTTAGGAAATGGACGGGCAATGCGAATGGCTCCCTGCACTCCATTGGGATCATTATTTATTCTGAATTTTTTTTGAGAATCCGGAATGAGAATGTTTTCAGGATATGGAATCGGTTCATTGATCTTTAGATCTCCCAAAAAAATATTTAATTGTTCCTCAAAATCAACAGGTAATTTTCCTGCAGCAAATAAGATGCACTTTCCTTTTAGATAATAATCTTTATAAAAATCTCTTAGCTGATCTGCCTGCAATGCATCATATGCTTCAACAGTACTGAATTTTCCATACGGGTGTTCAGCGCCATACAGGTATTTATCAATTAAACGGTTGGCAATAAAATCACATTTTTGTAAATTAACGGAGAGCTGTTGTTTGCTATTTTGCTTAAAGATCTCAAGTTCCTGCTCCGGAAATATTGAATCTGTTAGTATCTCCTGAATTACCGGCAACAATTTATTTAAATGCTTTGAAAGACAATGCAGGGTAAGCGTTGCAGTTTCATTATAGCAAGCCCGGCTTAAATATGCGCCATAATATTCAAAGTGTTCATTTATTTGGAAAGCAGTTTTTTTAGAAGTGCCGTTCTTTAATAAATTATTGGTTGTGGCTGCAATAATATTTTTTTGTTCATAACAATTGCCTGCATAAAAAACAAACTCAAGCATCATTACTTCTTCCACACCTGCATTAATTGCATACACAGGAGCATTGTTCTTTAATACAATTTTTTCGTACGGTTTTAACGAGAGATTAAAATCTACTGCATCTTTAATCGGGGGAGAAACTGTTCTGTTTAGCATTAGTCGTCTTCTATTTTAAATAATAATTTTTTTTGATGATAAACAGAATATATAATTACTATCTTCTTTTCTAATTTATAAATAATCCGATAACTCTTGTGAAGTATTTGTCTGTATTTACCAGCAATATTTTCGGGAATGGGACGTCCTTTTTCCGGATAATTAAGAAGTGAGTTTGTCTTTTTTATTAATTCCTGTATAAATTTTTGTGCTGCATATTCTGAATCTACAGCAATATATTCAGCAATGGAATCCAAATCGGTTATAGCTCTTTTTGTCCATATTATTTGAACCATTTTTTTAATTTCACTTTTGCCTGTTCAGTAGTATAAACTCTTCCCTGCTTTATATCTTCTTCTGCCTGTTCTAATTTTTTTTCCAAAATTATTCTGTAAAAAATATCATTCGCATCCTCCAGAGAAAGTTGTTTTGTTATTTTAGCTACTTCTTCTTTTATATTTTGACGAGGCATAGCTTATTGATTTCTTTCAAAATTACAATTTAGTTTTCTGAATAATAATACAAAGTGCTGCAGTTATTTTCTGTAAAAATATTTTTGCTTTCCTGTTGAATATCCTTTGCAGTTACTGCCTGGTAATGCTCCAGTTCTTTATTCATAAGATTGGCATCTCCCAACAATTCATAAGTGGTCAAACTACCGGCACGGCTCATTAAAGGCACATCTTCAAAAGCCATAAGGCTTTCAGTTTTGTTCTTTACTTTTTCCAGTTCGGCTTCGGTTACCGTTTCGTTTTTCATTTTTTCTAATTCTTCTTCAATTGCTTTTTCAGCATCCTCCATTTTTACGCCTTTAATTAATTTGCCCTCGATGGCCAGCAAGCCGGCATCTACACTTCCAAAATGAAAGCAATTAATATTACTGAACAATTGTTTTTCTTTTACAAGACTTTGATACAATCTTGATGAACCGCCTCCGCTTAAAAGATCTGTTATAAGGTCGGCAGTGTAATATCTCTTATCAAGTCTTGGATAAATATGCCAGCATTTATACAATGCATCTAAAGGAACTTTTGCTTTTACTTCCAGCTTCCGTCCGATGGTTTGCTTTGGCTCCTGCGGAAGTTGACGTTTATATTTTTCTCCTGAAGGAATATTTCCAAACCATTTTTGTGCAAGCGCTTTTACCTGCTCAACTGTTACATTTCCTGCTACACATAAAATTGCATTTGCAGAAGTATAATGTTTAAAGAAAAAGTTTTTTACATCCTGTAACTGTGCGTTCTCTACATGGCTTAACTCTTTACCAATTGTCATCCAGCGGTAAGGATGAACCTGGTAGGCAAGTGCACGCATTTTATGCCAAACATCGCCATAGGGTTTATTAAGATAGTGTTCTTTAAATTCTTCACTAACCACTTTGCGTTGTACATCTAAAATTTTTTCATCAAAGGCAAGAGACAACATACGGTCGCTTTCCAGCCAGAAAGCTGTCTCTAAATTATCAGCAGGCAGTTGAATATAATAATTAGTAAGATCGTTGGTTGTATAGGCATTATTTTCTCCTCCCGCCATTTGCAAAGGCTCATCATACGAAGGAATATTTACACTTCCTCCAAACATAAGATGTTCAAATAAATGAGCAAAGCCTGTTTGGTTAGGGTCTTCATCTCTTGCGCCTACATCATACATCACATCCAGCACAGCCATAGGCGTTGTTGTATCCCGGTGAACGATGACGCGTAAACCATTATCCAGAATAAATTTCTCATATTGTATCATGGCGGCAAAATTCAATTAATTAAGCGCTAATTCCCAAAAAGTTTTATAGAAAAAATCTTTAAAATATCTTACCCACATTAAGATTTATTATAAACGGCGCACCGCTCCTGATTATTAAGACCTTCACCTTTTCCCGTTCAGATTGCAAAAGATTTTTATACTGGCTAATATCATTACTAAAATTATTATTAACAGCCATTATTACATCATCTTTTTTAAAGCCTGCTTTATATGCAGGTGAGCCTGGTATTATATCGTCTATCACTATCTTTCTTTCAATATAATAAATGCTCATTCCTGTGTAGGAGTAATCAAAAGCCTCTCTAAAATGGCTATTGGGTAAAAGATGAACTTCTCTTTTTTGGTAATTAAAAACAACATTAAATCTTCTTAAAATATCATTGCCTAAAAGACCGCCTATGAAAGGGTAAGAGGTAGCATTGTATATATCATCCAGAATATGTGTTGGCACCCTGCGGAAACTGTAAGGCCCTATCTTTACCTCTTTTATTATAGTGATGGCCATTCTTTTTTTTCCGCCCAACCCCTGCGTTTCCACAATAACGGGTTTTCTTTTTTTTAGTAAAAATGCGCTGTCCTTTGTAAAATCTGTGCTCAATAAAAAACACAGACCTGCGCCGGTATCGAGGTAAAAATTAGCATTTATTGTTCGTGAATCTTTTATGCGTAAAGGCTGAATCGGCAATGCCGTAAATAAAGGATGCAATAAATATCCTCCGGAAGGATACCGGATACTGCCCGGTTCATAAACTTCAATTATTGTACTATCGAAATCAACTTTTACTATGTACCTGCTAAAAAAACTATACCCGATAATACCATCAATTTTTTCTCCATATACGTTAGTGAGTATTTCATAATCATTTATGTAAAAATCGAGTCCTTTAACTTTTAATCCCGGTAAAATAAGATCATTATTTTTTGAAAAATCCACTTCCTTTATTCCTGCTATACCATTAATAGTTCTGCCTGATGGCGAATGAGGAATTTTTAAAGCCACACATGTTGCAGAATCAAAGGAAATTCCACCGCTGCCCGTATCTAAAATAAAATTCAGGGTATCAGCAATATTATTAAGCGTTGCTTTAATAAGCATAACGCCACCTGTTAACTGTTTAAACGGAAAACGTGTAATAAACTTTGCAGGCTTTTCAACAAACTGTTCCTGTGCATTTGCACACACAATTAAAAAGCAAAATAATATGTGAAATAAAATTCGTTTCATCTACAGTATCCAATTTGCAAGTTAATGCATGTATTTTTGCATTATCTATATGAAATTATCAAACGTTTTTAAAAAGGCACTGGATTTTAAATTTCTTTCAGTAGAAGAAGGCATGTTTTTATTTAACAATGCTGCTTTAGCCGAACTGATGCTTGTGGCAGATGAGCTAAGAAAAAAACAGGTGCCGCACGGAAAAGTTACCTGGATAATTGACAGAAATCTCAATACCACCAATGTTTGTATAGCCAATTGCAAGTTCTGTAATTTTTATCGTATCCCCGGTCATCCCGAATCTTACATTACTGATATTGAAACGTATAAAAGAAAGATTGATGAAACCATCCGCTATGGCGGTGAACAATTATTGCTGCAGGGCGGTCATCATCCTGATCTGGGATTAAGCTATTATGTTGATCTTTTTAAACAATTAAAACAATTATATCCTAATGTAAAGCTGCATGCATTAGGACCTCCTGAGGTTGCTCACATTACCAAACTTGAAAAATCTACCCATCGTGAAGTATTAATTGCTTTGCGGGAAGCAGGGTTGGATTCACTTCCCGGTGCAGGCGCTGAAATATTGAATGACAGGGTGAGGCGGCTTGTAAGCAAAGGAAAATGCGGCGCACAGGAATGGCTTGACATAATGCATGAAGCACATAAATTAAATATTACTACATCTGCAACCATGATGTTTGGGCATGTAGAAACTTTGGAAGAACGTTTTGAGCACCTGGTAAAGCTTAGAGAAGTGCAGGCAATGGCAAATGAAGGTGGCAAAAGCCTGCCTGCCGGCAGGCAGGGATTTCTTGCATTCATTCCATGGACGTTTCAGGATGTAGATACATTGCTTACCAAAATAAGAGGCGTGCATAATTTAATTACTGCCGAAGAATATATAAGGATGATCGCTATCAGCCGTATCATGCTGCCGAATATTAAAAACATACAGGCGAGCTGGCTTACCGTTGGTAAACAGGTTGCGCAATTATGTCTGCATGCAGGTGCAAATGATTTTGGCAGCATTATGATTGAAGAAAATGTTGTTAGTGCTGCCGGAGCACCACATCGCTTTACCAGCAAAAGCATTCAGCAGGCAATAAGAGATGCAGGCTTTGAGCCGCAATTACGCAACCAGCAATATGAGTTTAGAGAAATGCCTGAGATGATGGAAGAGCAGGTGGTAGATTATTGAGGATAAATTATTTATGCTGCTTATTTATGCTGCGCATTTATTGGAAGCCGTCACCGATATAAAATACATTCAGGATTTTTTAAAACATAATAATTTAAAAACAACTATGCGCTATACACATGTTACCAAACCAAAAATAGACCAGATAGGTAGCCCTTTGGATAAAATAAATTGTGGAAAATGAGTTGCAGGTAACCCCACGAACACCCGCTGCATTATATCTAACCTGCTTATACGACAGTTCTCAACTACCCATCGCAGATTTCGGCACATTTGCAGGCCCGCAAAACCAATAGCCCGGATTGGAAACCCTGGCTTTCATGCCCGGACCCAAATCATTTCCTTTTTGCAGAATCTATATTCATTCAGTTAACCCGATAATTCAGGTTTATTTTGTTCAAGTATCTGATTTAAAATTTTTCCTGATCCTTTTTCTGAATTCACTAAATCGTACAGGGTAACTTTATCCAGTAACTGATCTATATTAAACTGAATCATTTGCCAGAGCGAACGGGTGGAACAATCCACTGAATGGGTGCATAGTTTTAAAGTTCCTGCATGCAATCCGCAGAATTCTTTATTAAACAAAGCACCCCCTAAGGCCTTCAGCACTTTATTAATAATTATTCTTTTTGCAGGTTTGGCTAATACATAACCTCCTTTATAGCCGGGAGTGCTGTTAATAAATCCTTCCAGCCGGAGAATACGGGTTAGTTTAGCCACATAATGACTGCTCAATCCTTCCGCTTCACTTAATTGTGGAATACTCATTCCTTCCTCATCCTGGTAACTGGCAATACGTATCAGTATACGCAAACCATATTCTTCCTGTGCGGTTATTTTCATATAAATAAATTATGTGTTCAAAGATTCAATACTGACCTGGTACCTGTTCACTATATAAATTTTTAATTTATCAATTTCTTCTGGCGAATTTCTTTTAGCGCAAACCTTATCAAATACACTGGTTAATTCTTTTGCAATATCCCCGGCAGTTTTCCCTTCAATCTGGTAGCGCTGCAGAATGTGCAATAATTGCCCGTTCTTAAACAGGGCAATATTGGGAGAAGAAGGCGTTGTACCCTGTAAATATTTTACCCGGAAATGTTCTACAGCTTCCTTTTCCATTCCCGCAAACACCGTAACGTATTCATCGGGTACTACACCATTCAATAGGGATAAAACAGCCCCGGGTCGTGCACTGCGGGCAGCACATCCGCAAACAGAATTCAGTACAACGAGGATAGTTTTATTATCCTGTTTGTTTAATGCTGCATCCACTTCATCAGGCGTAAGCAGTTCCTTAAAATTCACACTGGTCAACTCATCCCGGAAAGGTTGAGCTACCAAAGCTGAATAGCTCTGTGCTGAATCGTTCATTAAACTTTTTAAACTTATTTGTGGCATAACATTTTTTTAAAATAATTTATAACATTCCCAATTCCAGTTGTGCTTCTTCAGACATCATACTTTTATTCCACGGCGGGTTCCATGTTACAGATACATGTACATCATTAACCCCTTCAATTTGTCTTAGCTTTTGATCTACTTCAATGGGCAGCGACTGAGCCGCAGGGCAGCTTGGCGCAGTCAGCGTCATTACAATTTGAATATTATTAATAGGTAAAACATCTACTTCGTAGATCAACCCGAGCTCGTAAATATTCACTGGTATCTCCGGGTCATAGATGGTTTGTAAACATTCAATTATTTTTTGTTTCAGCGCTTCTGTATTCATAATCGTTTAGTGATATAGAGTTTTTAATTTTATATGCCAATGCAAAATTCTTCATTTGCTTTACCATCGCCAGCAATCCATTGGAACGGGTTTGTGCTAAGTGAGTGGTCATTCCGATCTGCTGAATAAAATTCAATTTCGCTTGTATAATATTATCAGGACTTTGACCGGATAATACCCGTATCAACATACTTATCAATCCTTTTACAATTACCGCATCACTCTCTGCTTTATAAAAAACTTTTCCATCCCGGTAACCGGCCACTAACCATACTGTTGACTGGCATCCCCTAACCCTATTTTCATCAATTTTATGTTGGTCTTCCAATGGGGGCAGTTTTTTACCCAGGTCAATAATGTATTCATATTTATCATCCCAGGAATCGAACAAAGAAAATTCTTCGGCTATTTCTTTTTCTATTTCTTCTATGGTTCTTTGATTCTTCATCCGGTTATGATAACATTTTTATTGTTTTTTGTACACCGGCAATCAATTCATCAATTTCTTCTTTTGTGTTGTACACGGCAAAGGAGGCTCTTACTGTGCCGGTAATTCCAAAGCGATTCATCAGGGGCTGTGTGCAATGATGACCTGTTCTTACAGCAATGCCACTATTATCCAATAATATCCCTATGTCCTGTGGATGAAAATTGTCAATGATAAATGAAATCACACTTATTTTTTCTTTGGCAGTACCAATAATTTTTAATCCTGGAATTTGTTGAAATTGTTTTGTTGCATACAGCAGAAGTTCTTCTTCATGTTTCTGTATATTTTCTTTCCCGGTTTGGTTAATGAAACCCAAGGCTGCTTTGAATGCAATGACATCAGCAATATTCGGAGTGCCTCCTTCATATTTGTAAGGCAGATCATTATAAATGGTTTTTTCAAATGTCACTTCTTTGATCATCTCTCCTCCACCATGGAAGACCGGCATGGTCTCCAGTAAATGCTCCTTACCATATAAAACACCTACCCCCGTCGGCCCGTATAATTTATGGGCAGAGAAAACAAAGAAATCACAATCCATCTGCTGCACATTGATATCAAGATGTACAGTTGATTGAGCACCATCTATCAAAACCACAGCACCTGCTTCATGGGCAGCATCAATAATTTGTTTAACAGGATTAATAGTTCCCAGTGCATTGGATACATGCACAACAGAAACCAATTTTGTCTTAGGGCTTAGTAATTTTTTATATTCATCAATCAACAATTCTCCTTCATCGGTGATTGGAATTATTTTTAATACGGCTCCTTTCTCTTCACACAAAATTTGCCAGGGAACAATATTGGAATGGTGTTCCATAGTGGAAATGATTATTTCATCTCCGGCTTTGATATTCTGTCTGCCCCATGTATAAGCCACCAGGTTAATTCCTTCAGTAGTTCCCCTGGTGAAAATAATTTCCTCTCTTGAAGCAGCATGTATGAATTGTTGAACAGCATCACGGGTGGCTTCAAAGGCTGTAGTGGCTTCCTCTGCCAATGTATGAATGCCCCGGTGGATGTTCGCATTATAAGTTGTGTAATAATTTATCAACGCATCAATTACCGCCTGTGGCTTTTGTGAAGTAGCGGCATTATCAAAATACACCAATGGCTTGCCTTTCACTTCCCGGGTCAGTATGGGGAACTGTTGGCGGATACCATATACATCCAGGCTTTTTTGTATGGCAGCAGATTCTATCATGTTATATCAAATTCTAAACGTTCTGAAATCAGTTTGTCAACATACTTTCGAATAGGTTCAGGTTTTATGTGTTCCAGTATATCAACTGCAAATGCATGAAGCAATAATGACCGGGCAATTTTCTCACTAATGCCTCTTGACTGCAAATAGAATAAACCTTCTTCATTAAGCCGGCCTACTGTACAACCATGTGAACATTTTACATCATTAGCAAAAATTTCCAACTGTGGTTTGCTGTTCACACTGGCCGTATCTGAAAGCAATACATTTTTATTGGATTGATACGCATTTGTTTTTTGCGCCTGCGGCTGAACAAATATTTTTCCATTGAACACCCCGGTAGCATTATCATCTATGATGCCTTTGTACAATTCGTTACTGAAACAATTTGGCTTTACATTATCCACTACCGTATGGTTGTCAATATGGCTCTGACCCTGCTGAAAATACAATCCATATAAATGCGCCTCACAATACTCTGCATCTAATACTACATTCAGGTTATTGCGAACAATGCCCCCGTCCAGGGAAATAGTTACTGTATGTGTATAGCTCTTTCCCACCTGGCGGATATGTGTTGTACTTACCTGGTTTGTATGACTGGCGTCGTTTTGAATTTTGTAATACTCTACCCTGGCATCTTTTTCCACTATTATTTCCATCACCTGGTTGGTAAAACTTTCCTCCAAGCCAATGGTTGTATAAGTTTCTACAATTTGTACCTGTGCATTCTCACTTATATGCATCAGGCTGCGTGGCTGTGATAAAATATTACCCGACCTGGCATCTGTAATATTATAGATGTAAATGGGATGTTCAGGGATCTGTCCTTTTTTTACGTGAATGAAAACAGCACCCTGCACAAATGCTGTATTGAGTGCATTGATGCCATCTTTTAAATAGTTGCTGCTATGGCCAAAATTTTTTGAAACAATATCCTTATACTCATTTTTCGCTGCTTCTTCCAAAGGCATCACTACCAATGCTTCTGAACGAACAACAGAAAGGGGGAAAGAGAACAAACCATTAATAAAAAATAATTCACTGGCCTGTTCATGACCGGGCAAACGAACAGCATCCAAATCTTTTTGAGAAAGCGATGTTGCTGTTTGGGTAACCGGAAATTGATATTCCTTATTAAATAATCCACTGATACGGGTATATTTCCATTCTTCGTGGCGGGTAGTGGGAATGCCCATCTTATTAAAAGTATTAAATGCTTTTTGACGAATAATATCCAGGCCACTATCCTTATGCACTGATTGTAGCAGATCAAACCGTTCTTTAAAATATTCTATGGTGTTCATGCCTTTTTGTTTATTGATTTACTTCTTCGCTCACATCGATTTCATTTTTGATAAAATCATATCCTTTTTCTTCAAGTTCCAATGCCAGTTTTTTTGAGCCTGACCGCACAATACGACCATTGTATAATACATGCACAAAATCGGGTATGATATAATCCAGCAAACGCTGGTAGTGCGTAACCACTAACACGGCATTGTCCTTGCTTCGTAATTTGTTTACGCCATTGGCAACAATGCGAATGGCATCAATATCCAAACCTGAGTCGGTCTCATCCAGTATGGCCAGCTTCGGTTTCAGCATAGCCATCTGGAAAATTTCATTGCGTTTTTTTTCACCGCCGGAAAACCCTTCATTCAGGGAACGACTCAGCAACGACTGATCAATATCCATCATTGCCATTTGTTCCTTCATTAATTTGAGAAATGCCAGGGCATCCATCGGTTCTTCACCACGATATTTCCGGATCTCATTCACTGCGGTTTTTATGAAGTTGGTGGTGCTTAAGCCGGGAATTTCCACCGGGTATTGAAATGCCAGAAACAATCCTTCGCCTGCCCTTTTTTCAGGCGGCATTCCCAAAAGATCTTTCCCAAAAAATTCAACTGAGCCTTCAGTTACTTCAAAATCTTTTCTGCCGGCTAATACGGAAGCCAAGGTGCTCTTACCTGAACCATTCGGCCCCATAATAGCATGGACTTCACCTGGTTTTATTTCAAGATTGATCCCATTTAATATTTCCTTTCCTTCAATGCCTGCATGTAAATTGTGAATCGTCAACATGATATATTTTTTTATTAAAGTATTTTCAAATTATCCCACACTGCCTTCTAAACTGATAGCCAGTAATTTTTGTGCTTCTATAGCAAATTCCATCGGCAACTGGTTCATCACTTCCCTGGCAAAACCATTTACAACAAGTGCAACTGCCGTTTCCGTATCAATACCTCTTTGATTACAATAGAAGATCTGGTCTTCCCCGATTTTAGAAGTGGTGGCTTCATGCTCCACTATTGCCGAATTGTTTTTTACTTCGATATACGGGAATGTATGTGCCCCGCATTTGTCGCCCAATAGCAGGGAATCGCATTGAGAAAAGTTACGGGCATTATTTGCCTTTTTGCTCACATGCACCAGACCCCTGTAACTATTGTTACTGACACCGGCGGAAATACCTTTTGATACAATGCGGCTCTTTGTATTTTTCCCCAGGTGCATCATTTTGGTTCCTGTATCTGCCTGCTGATGATTGTTGGTAACAGCCACAGAATAAAATTCACCAACAGAGTTATCACCTTTTAAAATCACACTCGGATATTTCCAGGTAATAGCCGAGCCGGTTTCCACCTGTGTCCATGAGATCTTTGAACTTTCTCCCCGGCAAATACCCCGCTTGGTTACAAAATTGTAAATACCTCCTTTACCTTCTTTATCGCCAGGATACCAGTTTTGAACAGTAGAATATTTAATCTCTGCTCTGTCCAGCGCCACCAGTTCCACTACAGCAGCATGCAATTGGTTTTCATCCCGCATCGGTGCAGTACAACCTTCCAGGTAACTTACATAACTTCCTTCTTCAGCTACGATCAGTGTCCGTTCAAACTGACCGGTGTTTTCGGCATTAATGCGGAAATAAGTAGATAACTCCATCGGGCACCGAACGCCTTTGGGTATATAACAAAATGAACCATCACTGAATACAGCAGAGTTGAGTGAAGCGAAATAATTATCGGTGATGGGAACTACGGTGCCTAAATATTGTTTTACAAGTTCCGGATGTTCCTGTATGGCTTCGCTCATAGAACAGAAGATAACACCTAACTCTGCCAATTGCACTTTAAATGTAGTGCCGATGGAAACACTATCTATCACGGCATCTACGGCAACACCGGTAAGACGTTTTTGCTCATTTAATGAAATACCCAATTTTTCAAAAGTTCGTCTTAATTCAGGGTCCATTTCATCAAGACTATTGAGGTCCACCTTTTGTTTGGGTGCAGAGTAATAAATAATATCCTGGTAATTTATAGGAGGATATTTTACATTCGGCCATTTTGGTTCTTCTCCCGCAAGGCGTGACCAATGACGGTAAGCTTTTAATCTCCATTCCAGCATCCATTGTGGTTCATTTTTTTTGGCAGAGATAAAGCGGACTGTATCCTCATTCAATCCCTTAGGCGCCTCATCAGCTTCTATATCGGAAACAAACCCGTATTTATATTCACTAAGAACAGTTTTTTCTATGGTGGATATTTCATTCATAGCAATTTTTTTGCTTTATATACTATTTGTACACGAAGGTACAAATTAATTTATACAAAAAAGTATAAATAATGTTCCAATATGCTGATTTTTTTGTCCGATTTGAACAACAGGATATATACTATAAGCCGTGCCCAACCGAATATTTATTTGAATCTGAACAAACAAAAGATGCATACCCTACAAGAACATTGCAAAGAATATTTCAATTGGCAAAAGAAAAAGCAGGGATACAAAAAGATATAGGTATTCATAGTTTGCGCCACAGTTTCGCCACTCACTTGCTTGAAAAAGGAACAGATATACGTTACATAAAAGATTTATTAGGCCACTTCAATATTAAAACCACTGAGCGTTATTTGCATGTAAGCAAAAAAGATTTGGTAAATATCGTAAGCCCTTTAGACGATTTATGGAGAAAAGGAAAAGTAGATTGGTAATTTGTATTGGCGCAACGACAATCTGATT